>JAEZHO010000472.1 GCA_023416545.1 Pseudomonadota bacterium | reverse complement strand
TTTGGATGACAGAATCATGATGGCACGCGGCGAACTAACCTGTCTCTAGCCTCTCGGTCAAAGGTGAGGGCTGCGCATGGCGGCTCAGGAACTCCTCCGCCGTGAGGCTGCGAAAGTCATCGAGCGCGGCGCGCAGTCTTTTATGGTCCCACTCCCACCATGCCAACTCGTCCATGCGTGCGCCGATCTCCTGCGCGAAGCGCTCGCGGATGAGCTTGGCGGGAACGCCGCCGACAATGGTGTAGGGCGCGACATCCTTCGAGACGACGGCGCCGGCACCGATGACCGCGCCATTGCCCACGGTCACGCCGGGAAGAATGGTCGCGCCATGGCCGATCCAGACGTCGTGGCCGATCGTGACCCTGTTCCCGCGCCGCCATTCGAAGAACTGTTCCTCGTTCTCGGCATCGTCCCAGTAGTTGCCCGCACGATAGGTGAGGTGGTGGAGCGTCGCGCGCCAGGTCGGGTGGTTGGGGGCGTTTATCCTGACCGATGCGGCGATATTGACGAACTTGCCGATCGTTGCGCACCACACCGATCCGTCCTGCATGACATAGGAGTAATCCCCGATCGCGGCCTCGTCGATCCGGCATCGCTCGGCGATTTCCGTATAGCGTCCGAGCACCGAGTTGCTGACGCTGGCGCTGGGATGGATCGAGGGTTCGAGCCCGACCTTGGCGCTCATGCGGCGGCCTTTCGCGGCGAGAACTCCGTGACGTCAAGGATCCGATCGGAGACGGCCTCGCGCACCTCCTCGTCGTGGAAGATCCCGAGAAGCGCCACGCCTTTCTCCTTCTTGCGGGCGATCATCTCGATGACGACGCGCCTGTTGCGGGCATCCAGCGAGGCAGTCGGCTCGTCGAGGAGCAGAATGCCGTGGTCGGTGATGAAGCCGCGCGCGATGTTGACGCGCTGCTGCTCGCCTCCCGAGAAGGTTGCCGGCGGCAATCCCCAGAGTTCCCTGGGCAGGTTGAGCTGGGAGAGCAGCACGGCAGCCTCTTCCCTGGCCTGGGCGGCAGGCACGCCCCGCGCCAGCAAGGGCTCGGCGACGACGTCGAGGGCGCACACGCGGGGAACGGTCCGCAGGAACTGGCTTACATAGCCGAGGGTATGGCGGCGCACGTCCAGCACCGTGCGCGGATCGGCGCTGGCGATGTTGACGATCCTGTCGCGGTGGGCGAGCAGGATCTGGCCCGTATCGACGGCATAATTGCCGTAGAGCATCTTGAGGATGGAGCTCTTGCCGATGCCCGAAGGGCCTCCCAGCACCACGCATTCGCCGCTGGCGACCGAGAAGTTGACATCGTTGACGACCGGCAGGCGGATGCCGTCGCGCAGGTGCATGGTGAAGCTCTTGAAGACTTCCGAGACGACGAGGGGAGTGGCCATGGTGCTCTCCTAGACCTGCAGGATGGACGAGACGAGGAGCTGCGTATAGGGCTCGCGCGGATCATCGAGCACGCGGTCGGGCAGTCCGTGCTCGATCACGTGCCCGTCCTTCATGACCATCATCCGGTGCGACAGGAGCCGCGCGACGGCGAGGTCGTGGGTAACGATGATGGCGGCAAGCCCCAGGTCGTTGACGAGGCCGCGGACGAGGTCGAGGAGGCGTGCCTGCACGGAGACGTCGAGACCGCCGGTCGGCTCGTCCATGAAGACGAGGCGGGGACCCGTCACCAGGTTGCGGGCGATCTGCAGCCGCTGGCGCATGCCGCCGGAAAAGGCGCGGGGCGCGTCGTCGATCCGGTCGGTGCCGATCTCCACCCGCGTCAGCCAGTCCGTCGCCGTTGCGCGGATGTTGCCGTAGTGGCGGTTGCCCACCGCCATCAGTCGCTCCCCGACGTTTGCGCCGGCCGAAACCGTCATGCGCAGGCCGTCCGCCGGGTTCTGGTGGACGAAGCCCCAGTCGGTCCGCATCAGGAAGCGGCGTTCCGCCTCGCTCATGTGATAGAGATCGCGGATGCTGCCATCGCGCATGGCATATTCCACGCTGCCGGTCGTCGGCATGAGACGCGTCGAGATGCAGTTGAGGAGCGTCGTCTTGCCCGATCCGGATTCACCGACGATCGCCAGCACCTCGCCGGGCCACAGTTCGAAGGAGACAGCCTTGCAGCCGATGCGTTGCCCGTAGAACTTGGAAACGTCATGGACCCTCAGAAGCGGTGTATCGCTCATTCCGCGGCCTCCTGGCGTGCGAGCATTTCTCCGGCGTGGCCCTGCTCCCGGCGGTCCTCGCAATGATCCGTATCGGAGCAGACGAACATCCGGCCGCCCTTGTCGTCGAGGATGACCTCATCGAGGTAGACGTTCTCGGCGCCGCAGAGTGCGCAGGGCTTCTCGAAACGCTGTATCTCGAAGGGATGATCCTCGAAGTCGAGGCTTACCACCTCCGTATGGGGCGGGATGGCATAGATGCGCTTCTCGCGGCCGGCGCCGAAGAGTTGCAGAGCATCCGACATGTGCATTTTCGGATTGTCGAACTTCGGCGTCGGCGAAGGGTCCATGACGTAGCGCCCGGCGACCTTCACCGGATAGGCATAAGTCTTGGAGATCCGGCCGTTATGCGCGATGTCCTCGTAGAGCTTGACGTGCATGAGGCCGTATTCCTCGAGCGCGTGCATCTTGCGCGTCTCGGTCTCGCGGGGCTCAAGGAAACGCAGCGGTTCCGGGATCGGAACCTGGTAGACCAGCACCTGTCCTTCGGACAGTCGCTGCTCGGGAATGCGGTGACGGGTCTGGATGACCGTCGCTTCGCCCGTATGGGTGGTCACCGCCACGTTCGCCACCTTCTGGAAGAAGGCGCGGATGGAGACGGCATTGGTCGTATCGTCCGCCCCCTGGTCGATGACCTTGAGCACGTCATCGGGACCGATGATGGACGCGGTTACCTGTACGCCTCCGGTCCCCCATCCATAGGGCATGGGCATTTCGCGTGACGCGAACGGGACCTGGTAGCCGGGAATGGCGATCGCCTTGAGGATCGCGCGGCGGATCATCCGCTTGGTCTGCTCGTCCAGATAGGCGAAGTTGTAGGCGGCCAATCCGTCCTCGGACGGAACCTCAGGAGACATGGCGTGTTTCTCCCACTCGAAAGGAGATGCTGATCATGGATACGGGCCTTCTCATCACGGTGTTCTTCTCGGTATTTGCAGCAACGGGCATCTGCTGCGCCTATTGGTATGGCGAAGCCGGCCGCGACTGATCGCGACTGACAGCTATCTCGCGGCGACGCCGGGAATGGCTCCCGCACTGCCGTCATGCGTCGCCTCGATATCGCCGCGCATCTTCCTGACCAGGGCCAGTTCTGCCTGGAAATCCACGTAATGCGGCAGCTTGAGGTGCTCGACGAAACCCGTCGCCTGCACGTTGTCGGAATGCGAAATCACGAATTCCTCGTCCTGCGCCGGCGCGGTAATGTCCTCTCCCAATTCCTCCGCCCGAAGCGCCCGGTCGACCAGCGACATGCTCATCGCCTTGCGTTCGCTCTGGCCGAAGACCAGTCCGTACCCGCGGGTAAACTGCGGTGGCGCCTTTGCCGACCCCTTGAACTGGTTCACCATCTGGCACTCGGTCACCTGGATGCGCCCCAGCGAAACTGCGAAGCCAAGCTCCGGCACATCCATTTCGACCTCGACCTCCCCGATACGGATCTCTCCGACGAAGGGATGATTGCGGCCATACCCGCGCTGGGTCGAATAGCCGAGCGAGAGCAGGAAGCCCTCGTCGCCGCGGGCGAGCGCCTGCAGCCGCAGGTCGCGGGACAAGGGGAATTCCATCGCTTCCCGCGTGAGATCGCCGGGAGGGCGATCGTCCGGCAGTTCCCCGTCCTCCTCGATCAACCCTTCCGCCGCAAGGATATCGGAGACCCGTGACGTCGTGCCGGCAAGAGGCTCCTTTCGGGAGGGCGCCGGCACCGGCTCGTCGGCCAGGAGGGCGGGATCGAGCAGGCGGTGGGTGTAGTCGAAGGTCGGACCAAGGACCTGCCCGCCGGGGAGGTCCTTGTAGGTGGCGGATATCCGGCGCTCTATCGCCATCCTCGCGGTATCGACGGGAACGGACGTTCCGAAACGCGGCAGCGTGGTGCGATAGGCCCGCAGCAGGAAGATCGCCTCGATCAGGTCGCCGCGCGACTGCCGCACGGCAAGCGCCGCCAGCGCACGATCATAGAGCGAGGCTTCGGCCATGACGCGATCGACGGCGAGGGCAAGCTGTTCGACGATCTGCTCTATGGTGACGGAAGGCAGCGACCGGTCGCCGCGGCGGCGATCTGCGAGGAGGCTGTGGGCGGCGTTGATGGCGGCCTCGCCTCCCTTGACGGCTACGTACATGCGGGCCTCCTCAGCCGATCTCGGTTGTTCGGGGCAGGCAGAGCAGACGCTCGCCGGCCGTCAGGATGACATCAACTCCGCGGGGAAAGATCGCGCGATTGGCTTTCCAGATATCGCCGAACATATCCGGCAGGCCCGCGACGCTGACGGTTCTCTGCCCCTTGATGCCCGGACCGTGGACAACCATCGCCTTGCCGTCTCCGATTGCAGTCACCTCGATCACCACGGTTGCCGAGCGGTCCGGATATTCCTGCGTGCCGGAGGCCAAGAGGTCGAAGGAATGGAAACCGGAGGTCGCCTGCAGGAAGACGAAAATCGCCTCGCTCTTTTCGTCCGCGACCGGTGCGCCCGTATGAAAGCCGATCCATTCCGCCACGGCGGACTTGGCAAAGCAGGGCGAGAGCCATACTGGGGTGTCTGCGTCACACAGCGAAAGCGCAACGGCCCCGGCTGCCTTTCCCAGAGGGGAGGGTTGCCCGATCTCGGTGGTGATCGTCTGGACGGTGCCCGGCCGCGACATGCCGTCCATCAGCGACCGGAAAACGGCCTGTGAATCGAATACGGGTTGTGAAAAACCGCCGGTCAGCGCCTGCATGTTCATGTCGTCAATCCTCTCCGCGGACCATGGTGAAGAAGTCGACGCGCGTTGCCGCCGTCTCCTCCGCCTTGTGCCGATCTTCTTCGGCAATGCGCGCCTCGATGGGCCCAAGGATTTCCCTCTCGACGAAGACCTGCGTCGGGCCTTCCTGCCAGAGAGCGTCGAAGATCGCCGCCATCCGCACCTTCGTCTTGTCGGTCCCGAGAGCATGGGCGTGACCGGCCGTTCCCGAGGCGAGCAGGATTGTCGCTCGGGTGATCGTGGCCTCGCCGAGATTGAACGGATCGCCCCCACCGCCGATCCGTCCGCGGACCATCACCAGGCCCGTTTCCGGCCCGCGGACCGGCCGGACCTCCGGTTTTTCGGAAAGCTTATCCCAAGCGGCATTGAGTTCATCGGATGTCGCGCGGGCAAGCAGTGCGGCCGCGCGCTGGCGGCCTTCACGCTGATGCTCCCGGACGTCGGTCAAAGGTTCCGTCATCGGCTTCCCATCAAATGTCTATTGATATAGACAACCATACAAGGTAGCCTATAGGTAACGAGACTGCGTAACAAGAGTATGACAATGGCGGCGGATCGGGGCGTTCAACGGCAGAGCGGAGTGGCCTTGTGGCGACAGATCGCCGACCGCATCCGCGGCTCGATTGCGAACGGCGACTATGACGCGACCGGCAGGGTCCCGCCGGAACTCGTCCTGGCGGCCCAGTTTGGCGTCAATCGCCACACGGTCCGCAGCGCCATTGCGGCGCTTGCCCAGGAAGGCATCGTCCGCGCGGTTCAGGGGCTCGGCACCATCATCGAGCGCAAGGAACGGCTGAACTTTCCGATTTCACGTCGCACGCGGTTTATCGAGGGTCTGGGCGAGCAGGCACGGGAGACGGAAGGCCTGCTTCTGGAAAGCGCCGGGGAGCCCGCGTCGGAGGACCTTGCGCAAAGGCTTCACCTTGCGGAGGGGGCGGCGCTCATCCGCCTCGAAATCCTGCGAAAGGCCGATGGCCGGCCCGTCTCGCGGGCGACGGCCTGGTTTCCGGCGGCAAGGTTTGATGGGATCGACCACGCTTACCGCCGGAGCGGCTCGATCACGGCGGCGCTCAGCTCGCTCGGGCTTTCCGACTATGTGAGGGTAACGACGGAGATAACGGCCAGCCACGCGGAGCAGGCCGATATGCGGGATCTCGGTCTGTCGGCGGGGGCGATTCTGCTGGTGACGCGGTCACTGAACGCCGATGCAAGCGGCGTCCCCATCCAGTATGCGGTCAGCCGCTTCCCCGCAGACAGGGTCCAGTTCACGATCGAGAACTGAACCCTCTGCCGAACTGCTCAGTGTGCGCCCGACATGTCGCCGAGGACCTGCTTGGAGGCGACCGTCGAATCGGCGTTGAGCCGGTAGACCATCGGCACCCCGGTCGCGAGGTTCAGCTTCAGGATCTCTTCCTTGCTCAGCCGGTCCAGAACCATGACCAGCGCCCGCAGCGAGTTTCCGTGGGCGGCGACCAGGACGGTCTCGCCGCGCAGGACGCGGGGAAGGATCTCGGTCATGTAGTAGGGCCAGACGCGTGCGCCGGTATCGCGCAGGCTCTCGCCGCCGGGCGGCGGGATGTCGTAGGAGCGGCGCCAGACGTGCACCTGTTCCTCGCCCCACTTCTTGCGGGCATCGTCCTTGTTCAGCCCGGAGAGGTCGCCGTAGTCGCGCTCGTTCAGCGCCTCGTCGCGGATCGTTTCGAGATCCGGCTGGCCTACCTTGTCGAGGACGATCTTCAGCGTGTCCTGCGCGCGCTTGAGGAGCGAGGTGAAGGCGATGTCGAACTTCAGCCCCGCATCGGCAAGTGCCTGGCCGCCGATCTCGGCTTCCTTGATCCCGAGTTCGGTAAGTTCCGGGTCGCGCCAGCCGGTGAAGAGGTTCTTCAGGTTCCATTCGCTCTGGCCGTGGCGAACGAGGACAAGGGTACCGCTCATGAAATTCAATTCCTCCGGATCGTCAGTGGTTGAGCCCGAGCACGTCGAGCATGTCGTAGAGGCCGGGCTTCCGGTCACGTCCCCAGAGGGCCGCCGTAACCGCGCCGCGTGCGAAGATGGAGCGGTCGAGCGCGCTGTGCGAGAGGGTGACAAGTTCGCCTTCGCCGGCAAAAAGTACCGAATGGTCGCCGACGACGGAACCGCCGCGTAGCGTCGCAAACCCGATCGTCCCGGTCTCTCGCGGGCCAGTATGGCCGTCGCGTATCTTGACCGCATGGGGCAGCATGTCGATTCCGCGTCCCTTTGCTGCAGCCTCGCCCAGCAACAGGGCCGTTCCGGAGGGCGCATCGACCTTGTGCTTGTGATGCATTTCGAGAACTTCGACGTCCCACCCGGCTGGGTCGAGCGCGCGCGCAGCCTGTTCGACCAGGACGCCGAGCAGGTTGACGCCGAGGCTCATATTGCCGGACTTGATGATGCGCGCGTGGCGGGCTGCGGCCTTGATCTTCTCCTCGTCGTCGGCGGAACATCCGGTCGTGCCGATCACGTGGACGATCCGCGCCTGGGCGGCCAGTCCGGCAAAGGCGACGGTTGCGGCCGGGCTCGTGAAGTCGAGAACGCCATCGGCGTGGACGAAGGCCTGCAGCGGATCGACGGTCATCGGGACCCCGAGCGTTCCGACGCCCGCGATTTCGCCGGCATCCTTGCCGACGAAAGGGGAGCCCTCCCGCTCGATGGCGGCGTGCAGGACGGCGCCGGCGGTTTCGTGGATGACCCTGATCAGCGTCTGGCCCATGCGTCCGGCCGCGCCCACGACCACGAGTTTCATCGGATTGTCGCTCATGCCGGAAATGCTCTCATCTTTACGGGCTTGCTTCCTGGGTCTGCAGATTGTTGAGGCGAGCGTAGAGACCGTCCTTGCGCTGCGCAAGCGTCTCGTGGGTACCCTCCTCGACGGCCCGCCCCTCGTGCATGACGACGATCTTGTCGGCATTGACGACGGTGGAAAGCCGGTGGGCGATGACGATGACCGTCCGCCCGCTCATCGCGGTCTCGAGAGCCTTCTGGACGGCTGCCTCGGACTCGTTGTCGAGCGCCGACGTCGCCTCGTCGAGGAGCAGGATCGGTGCGTTGCGAACCAGCGCGCGGGCGATCGACAGTCGCTGCCGCTGGCCGCCGGAAAGCGTTATGCCGTTTTCGCCGACCGGGGTCTCGTAGCCGAACGGCTGGGCGAGGATGAAGTCATGCGCGTAGGCGAGCCGAGCTGCCTCCTCGACCTCCGCATCCGTGGCCTCCGGCCGGCCGTATCGGATGTTGTCGCGGATCGTTCCCTCGAAGAGGTAGGGTTGCTGCGACACGTATGCGATGTGCTGGCGAAGCGACATCTTGGTGACGTGACTGATGTCCTGCCCGTCGATCAGGATGACGCCTTCCGAAGGATCGTAGAAGCGCGGGATCAGGTTGATGATCGTCGACTTGCCTGCGCCGGAAGGACCGACAAGCGCCGTCGTCTTGCCGCCTTCGGCCACGAGGTCGACACCGCGAAGGACCGGGTCGCCGCTCGCATAGGCGAAGGAGACGTCGCGGAACTCGACCCGCGCTTTTGTCACCACGAGGTCCCTGGCGCCCGGCTTTTCCCGCTGCTGAGGCTGCAGGTCGAGGAGCGCATAGATCATCCGCGCGTTGACCACGGCGCGCTCCAGATGGACCTGAAGCTTCGCCAGCCGCCGCGCCGGGTCATAGGCCATCAGCAATGCCGTGACGAAGGCGAAGAAAGCTCCCGGCGGAACTCCGTCGTAGATCGACCGGAAGGCGGCATAGGCCAGCACGCTCGAGATCGCGAAACCGGCAAAGGTCTCGGTCAGCGGCGCCGTCCGCTCGGTCAGTCGGGCGATCCGGTTGGCGCGGTTTTCCGCCTGGCTGATCAGCTTCTCGACCTTCCCGCCAAGCGCCTTTTCCATGGTGAACGCCTTCACGATGGAAATGCCCTGGATCGTCTCCTGCATGGCGCCGAGCACGTGGCTGTTCAGTTCCACGGATTCGCGCGTCGCGCTCCGCAGCCGTCGGGACACGTAGCGCAGCGCGAGGATGAGCGGAGGCGCCACCACGAAGACGATCAGCGAAAGGATGGGATCCTTGCTGACCATGACGCCGATGAGCGCGACCAGGGTCAGGAGGTCGCGTGCCGTGGAGGTGACCGTGAGGTTGAGGACGTCGCGGACCCCGTTGACGTTCTGGCTGATCTGCGCCGCGAGATGCGCTGAGCGGGCTTCGCTGAAGAAGCCGACCGACAGGCCCATGAGGTGGGTGTAGAGCCGCCGCTGGTAGCGCGCCACGATGTTGTTGCCGATCTTCGAAAGCGTGACCGACTGGCCGTATGTGGCAAGCCCGCGCAGGACGAATGCCACGAAGATCGCGCCGCAGATGAGCCAGACGACGTCGGCGCGCTGGTTGGCGAAGGCCTCGTTGACAACCGCCTCCATGATCCAGGCGGTAAAGGCGGTCGTCGCCGCCACCACCACAAGGCAGAAGATCGCGAACGCGTAGCCCCTTATGTGGTCACGGCCGTTCTCCGCGATCACGCGCTTGAGGACGCTTGTCACGGTCCCGGAATCGAGGTGCGGCTTCTTGTCTTTCGATGAGCCCAATAGGCGTCTTCCCGTGTGTGGCGGCCGAAAGCGGTCGTCCTTGGCCGGTCTATAGCGAGCGAGCAACGGCTTGGCTAGTGCGGGCGCGCCGCGGTGGCGGGAGGAATGATCAGCGCTTCCAGCGCCGGCCCTGGGTCGAAATCCCGTAGGCCCCCGGCGTGCGTGCATAGCTGCCGAGCCCGGCAAGTGCCGCGAGCGGATGGGTGACGACGAAGGTGGGAATATGCCGCATCAGTTCGGAATGCGGTGCCTTGTCCTCAAAGGCGGCACGGAATTCCGGCTGCATGAGCGCGGGAATGATTCTTTGCGAAATGCCGCCGGCGAGAAAGACGCCGCCCTTTGCCATGAAGACGAGTGCGAGGTCCCCCGCGAGCCTTCCGAGATAGGTGGCAAACAGCGAGACCGTCTCGGCGGCCTGTCGGTCGCTCCCCGAATGCCAGGCGGCGGTAACGTCGGCCGGAAGAGCGAGCGTCGGCGCGATACCGTCGGTGGCACAGACGGCACGGTAAATGTTGACCAGGCCGCGGCCGCACAGCAGCTGTTCCGCCGAAATCCGTCCTTCGATGGGCTCCAGATGCGGGAAGATCTCGAAGTCGCGCCGGGACCGGGGACCGATATCGACATGACCGCCTTCGCCCGGGACCGGAAACCACGTCTCGCGGGCGTGGACGAGGCCCGCAACGCCGAGACCCGTGCCCGGCCCGAGGACGACCCGGGAGGCCGTCACGGGCGGGATCGAGGGGCCGATGACCTCGCGGTAGTCGCCCGTCAGGCAGGCCACGGCGAGCGCCTGCGCCTCGAAATCGTTCAGCACCAGCACGTCGTCGAAGCCGAGCTCGGAAATGAGTATCCTCGGTCGGACCACCCAGTCGCAGTTGGTCAGGTCGATCTCGTCGCCTTCGATGGGGCCGGCGACGGCGAGGATCGCGGAGCGCGGACGCACCGGCGTTTTCTCCAGCACGTCCTGCCGGATCGCATCGTCGATCGTCGGATAGTCCGCGGTCCGCACGTTCGCGAACCGGATCGGTTCCGAGTTCTCGTCCACGAGAATGGAGAAGCGGGCATTGGTTCCGCCGATGTCGCCGAGCAGGATCGGGAAGGGAAGGCGCTCGTTCTCTGTGGCGTGGTGCATCGTCGCGTCCATCTATTGGAAGTCGATCAGTTTTTCGGCGGTCGCACGATTGAGGGCCATCGGGATGTCGTAGACCGTGGCGAGACGCGTCAGCGCCTTGACGTCGACATCATGCGGAAGCGCGGTGAGCGGATCGATGAAGAAGAGAAGCATGTCCACCTCGCCGGTGGCGATCATTGCCCCGATCTGCTGGTCGCCGCCGAGGGGGCCGCTCTTGAGGCGGGTAATCTCCAGTTCGGGGCAGGCCTCCTGGACCCTGCCGCCGGTGGTTCCCGTGGCCACGATCCGGAACCGGGACAACACGGCCTGGTGCCGGCGCGCGAACTCCGCCATGTCGTCCTTTTTCTCGTCATGTGCGATGAGCGCAATGCAGCCGGTCACGTCCCATTCCTTGTCGGGCTTAAATCGATTTACATGGCTTCTACAGCGGCAGCCAATGGTTGAAAAGCCCGATCAGGGCAAGGGGCGAGGCTTCGGCATCGGACCGAAATCCGGCAGCACCGTGCCGTTGATGATCGCCTCGATGTTCTGGGCGGGCGCCGCGCCTGTCGGGCCGCCGGAATAGGCGGCCACGCTCGATCCGGGGGAAGCATCGTCCGCGCCGCGAGCGGGAGCTGCGAGCACCGCCGCGCAGGCTTTCGGCAGGTCGGAAAGCATCATCGGCCGCGGCTTGACCGGTTTTGCCTTCGGGTCCTTCTTCGGCTTGGCCCACGGCTCGTCCGTGAACCACCAGGCAAGCGACTTGTCGCAGCCGTCGCCGTCCGCAACCCGGGCCTGCGGCTTGCAGCCGGTCGCGCCCGCCGGGCAATGGAGGCGGATATGGAAATGCTCGTCATGGCCGTAGACGGGCCGCACCTTGCCGAGCAGCGACCGGTCGCCGCGCCATGTGTCGCAGAGCTTCTTCTTGATCGCGGGGTTCACGAAGACGCGCTCCACCTGCGGATAGCTCGCCGCCTGCATCACGACCCGCGCGTGCGTGTCGGTCCAGCGTCGCGGATCGACCGTGAGGAAGCGCTTCTTGTCGAGCATCGAGGTGAAGGGCAGGTCTTCCCGCTGTTGCGGCGAAAGCGGTTGGGAGGGCTTCGGCGTGAACCAGATGTCGGCGTCGAGCCCGATCTGGTGCGAGGCGTGCCCGAAGAGCATCGGCCCTCCGCGGGGCTGCGAAATGTCGCCCAGCAGGATGCCCGTCCCCCAGCCGAGGCTCGCGGCGTCCCGCGAGAAGCGTTCGAGAAGGGCGATCATTTCCGGATGGCCCCAACGCCGGTTGCGGGAAAGGCGCATCGCCTGCCAGGTGGGACCGTCGGTCGGAATGGCGACGGCACCCGCGATGCATCCCTTCGCGTAGGAACCGTGGGGAGCCGGCTCGTTGCGGCTCGGCAGCTTTGCGCCCCCGAAGAGTTCCTTGGCCGGCGTGTCCGCCGCCGCATGTCCGGCGATCAGGAACAGGGCCGCTCCAGCCGCTAGCAGCCGAGCCGTGAAACCTCTGGTTTTGCGCATGCTTGCCGTCTTCCCCGCAAATCATTTCAGCCGAATCTAGCGTGAAAGAAGATTTTGTTGAAACGGAGATGACCGGTCCCTGATCGATAATACGCTTGTGAGCACCGCGCGCCTGTTTTTTGCCGCGCTTTCCCCTATGCTCCGGCGCAACACAACAGAAAAGGGATTCAGCATGCAATTGGCCCGATCGAAGGCATGTGTTGCAATCGCTCTGGCGGTAATTGTTCTGGGATCAACTGCCACGGTCGCCCAGGAGCCGCGATGGCGTCACGGGATGGCGGTAATCGGCGATCTGGAACTACCCGAGGATTTCAAGCAACTCCCTTATGTAAACGCCGAGGCGCCGAAGGCAGGTGAGTTACGTTTGGCGGATGAAGGGACGTTCGACAATCTAAACCCGGTGATCGACCGAGGGGCTCTGGCCGCGGGCAGCACCATGGTCTTCGACACGCTAATGAAACGGTCGGAAGACGAGGTGTTCGCAACCTATGGCTTGCTTGCAGAGGCAGTAACGTACCCCGATGACATTTCTTCGGTGACGTTCAGGCTGCGGCCCGAGGCCAAATGGGCCGATGGTCAGCCCGTGACGCCGGAGGACGTGATTTTCAGCATGGAGATGCTCAAGGAACATAGCGCGTTCTATTCCGGCTACTACCGCCACGTCACCGCCGCCGAAAAGACCGGCGATCGCGACGTCACCTTCCGCTTCGACGAGAAGAACAACCGTGAACTGCCGTCAATCGTCGGCGACTTTCCGATTCTTCCAAAACACTGGTGGGAAGGCAAGGATGCTCAGGGCAAGCCGCGCGATATCACGCGGACAACGCTCGAGCCGACGATGGGATCGGGCCCTTACAAGATCGCCTCTGTTCAGCCTGGCGCCACGATCCACTACGAGTTACGCGATGATTATTGGGGCAGGAACCTGCCGATCAATCGCGGCCAGTACAATTTCCGGACGATTAGCTACACATATTTCGCCGATGCCGAGGTCGAGTTCGAAGCGTTCCGTGCAGGAACGTTCGATTTCCGTCAGGAGAATAGCTCCAGCCGGTGGGCCACCCGTTACGATTTCGACGCGGTGAAGGACGGGCGCGTAATCAAGGAAGCGCTGTCGAATCCGTTGAGGGCCACCGGTATCATGCAGGCCTTCGTGCCCAACATGCGTCGGGACATATTCAAGGACGCACGTGTCCGAGAGGCCCTGAACTATGCCTACGACTTCGAGGACCTCAACAAGAACCTCGCCCATGGCGGACTGAAGCGCGTCGACAGCTTCTTCTGGGGCACAGAACTCGCGTCCTCGGGGCTGCCGCAGGGCCGTGAACTGGCGCTGCTAGAGGAGCTGAAGGACCAGATTCCGGCGCGCGTCTTCACCACCCCTTATACCAACCCCGTCGGCGGTGACCCTCAGAAGGTCCGCGACAACCTGCGAAAGGCGATCGGACTGCTGAAGGAAGCCGGGTGGGAGTTGAAGGGTAATCGGATGGTCAACGCAAACAGCGGCCAGCCCCTGAGCTTCGAGATACTGCTGAGCAGTCCGTCGCAGGAGCGCACCGTGTTGCCCTATGTGGCAAGCCTCAAGAAGATAGGCATTGAGGCGCGTCTCCGTTCTGTTGACGCTTCCCAGTATATCAACCGTATCCGCAGCTTCGACTATGACATGATGTACGGCGTGTGGGCTCAGTCAATGAACCCGGGGAATGAGCAGGTGGATTTCTGGGGCTCCGAATCGGTGGATCGTCAGGGGTCGCGCAATTATGCGGGGATCTCCGACCCGGCAGTCGATTCCCTCATCCGAAAGATCATATTCACAGACGACCGTGAAGAGCAGGTAGCAGCCATCAAGGCCCTGGACCGTGTGCTGCTGGCCAACCACTATGTCGTCCCGATGTTCTATTCCGGCGAAGTGAAGATCGCCTACTGGAGCCGCCTCTCACATCCCGAACGATGGCCGAACTATGGTCTCGGCTTTCCGTCGGCCTGGTGGTCCACCGGGGCATCGAACTAGCCTCGTGTCGGGTGCTGTGGCATCACTATCGGTGCGAATCACCAAACATGCGGCCCGCCGCGAAGAAGGACAATATCGGTTGACGCTGACGACGCCGAGCGCTCGTGCTCCCGCCATGCCAGGGGCTAGCTGCTGATGGGTGCCTATATCCTCAGACGCCTGCTGTTGATGATCCCGACCATGGTCGGGATCATGGGCATTTCCTTCCTGGTGGTGCAGTTCGCGCCGGGCGGCCCCGTCGAACAGGTGATCGCGCAACTGACCGGGCAGGGCGACAGTGCCTCCGACAGGCTGTCGGGTGGGGGAGACCTGCTCGGCTCCCAGGGCGGCGGCTTCGAGGACAATTCACGCTATCGCGGCGCCCAGGGACTGGATCCGGATTTCATCGCCAAGCTCGAGCAGCAGTTCGGCTTCGACAAGCCGCCGCTCACCCGCTTCCTCGACATGATGTGGGACTATATCCGCTTCGATTTCGGCGAGAGCTTCTTCCGCAACGCCTCGGTGATCGATCTGATCATCGACAAGATGCCGGTCTCGATCTCGCTCGGCTTCTGGATCCTGATCATCTCCTACCTGATCTCCATCCCGCTCGGCATCCGCAAGGCCGTCAAAGACGGCTCTGCCTTCGACATCTGGACCTCGGGGATCATCATCGTCGGCTATGCGGTCCCGAGCTTCCTCTTCGGCATCCTGCTGATCGTCCTTTTCGCCGGGGGCTCTTTCTTCGACTGGTTCCCGCTGCGCGGCCTGGTGTCGGAGAATTTCGCAGAGCTGTCGTGGTGGGAGAAGATCATCGACTACTTCTGGCACCTGACGCTGCCGCTGATCGCGCTTTCGCTCTCGGCCTTCGCGACAACGACGCTTCTCACCAAGAACTCGTTCCTTGATGAAATCCGCAAGCAGTACGTGATCACTGCCCGCGCCAAGGGATTGTCCGACCGGCGCGTCCTCTACGGCCACGTGTTCCGCAACGCCATGCTGATCGTGATCGCGGGCTTCCCCGGGGCCTTCATCTCCGCCTTCTTCACCGGCTCGCTGCTGATCGAGAACATCTTCTCGCTCGATGGGCTGGGCCGCCTCGGCTACCTCGCCGTGGTCAACCGCGACTATCCGATCGTCTTCGGCACGCTCTACATCTTCTCGCTCATGGGCCTCGTCGTCAGCCTCGTCTCCGACCTCATCTACACATGGATCGATCCGCGCATCGACTTCGAGCGGAGGGACGTGTGATGGAGGCTTCCGCAAACAGGCCGGCTTTCGCGTCGCGCCCGAAGCGCGACTGGCTGTCGCCGACCAATCGCCGGCGGCTGCAGAATTTCAAGGCGAATCGGCGCGG
>JAEZHO010000468.1 GCA_023416545.1 Pseudomonadota bacterium | reverse complement strand
CACTCTGAGATTGAAGGGAGAAACAAGGAGAAGCGGCACGCTAGTGCCTTTGCGCGGCCGGCACCAGAGGCGGCCTCGCAAATTTCACAAGCGAATTGGCGGAAGCTTTTCGACCCGCCCGACATTCCGGCACGGGGCACGGGGCACGGGGCACGGCGGTCGGCGTCCCTCTTGACGCGGGACGCGTGCCCGGCTGGGTATTGCAGCGGGGATGATCCGCCCGGGCCCTTGGTACGGTGCCTTGGGTTCAGCGCACGCGGCGCCAGACGGTCCAGGCGGCCAGGAAGACGGAGAGGATCAGCGCGTTGGCGGCAATGGCGGTGGCGACGGTCATGACGAGATCGCCCGTCTGCTCTTCGGTGCGCGCCGTCGTCAGCGGCAGGAGGATGGCGACGAAGACGACACCGAGACCCAGCGGCACGACCATGCCGGTCGCCGCGCGTGTCCGAAGCGCCGTGAGGAGAAGGAAGAAGACAAGCCCGATGCGAAACGGATCCATCAGCTGAGACGCGAGCAGTTCCATCGTTTTTTCATTCCCCCATGCACTGCATGCCTGATTGAGCCCCTGCCCGATCGATGCTTTCGGGCGGGAGGCGCAGGCCGGTCGTAAAACCGCCCTGCGCCCGATTTCTAGACTACTTCGCGTCGTCGGCGAAGATGTCCTTCTTGTGGGTATTGCCCGGCACGAACAGGGCGCCGATCACGACCGTCGCTGCGGCGATGATGATCGGGTACCAGAGACCGCCGTAGACGTTGCCCGTCTGGGCGGAGATCGCGAATGCCGTCGCCGGCATCAGGCCGCCGAACCAGCCGTTGCCGATATGGTAGGGCAGCGACAGGCCGGAATAGCGGATGCGGGTGGGGAACAGTTCCACCAGCATGGCCGCGATCGGGCCGTAGACCATCGTCACCAGGATGATCAGGTAGGTCAGGATCAGGACGACCGTGAGCTTCTGTCCGGTGAAGATGTCGAAGAAGTTGGACGCCTTGACCACCGAGGTATTGGCATCGGCGGCGAGCGGATAGCCCGCGGCCGTCAGCGCCTCGTTGATGCTCTTGGTGAAGGCGGCCGTGGCGTTCTTCAGGTCGTCGCCGGTGAGTGCCGCGGCGTCATAGGCCGGGATCACCGTGTCGCCGATCTTGACCTGCGCGACGGTTGCCGCCGGGTCCTCGATGCTCTCGTAGTTCACCGAGTTGCGGGCGAGCGTCGCCTTGGCGATGTCGCAGGACGAGGTGAACTTCGCGGTTCCCGTCGGGTTGAACTGGAACGAGCAGTCCGCCGGCGAGGCCGTGACGGTGACCGGCGTCTGCTGCGCGGCATAGAGCGCCGGGTTCGCCGTGCGGGTGAGCAGCGGGAACACGAAGGTGTAGGTCAGCGCCGCGATCGCGCAGCCGGCGAGGATGATCGGCTTGCGGCCGATCCGGTCCGACAGCGAGCCGAAGAACAGGAAGCCGCCGGTGCCGAGGATCAGCGACCAGGCGACGAGCACGTTCGCCGTGAAGCTGTCGACCTTGACGACGTTCTGGATGAAGAACAGCGCGTAGAACTGCCCCGAATACCAGACCACGGCCTGGCCGGCGACGAGGCCGAACAGGGCGATCAGCGCGATCTTGCCGTTGCGCCAGGTGCCGAATGCCTCGCGCAGCGGCGCCTTGGAGGCCGCGCCCTCTTCCTTCATCTTCTTGAAGGCCGGCGACTCGTTCATCTGCAGGCGGATGTAGAGCGAGATGAGCAGGAGCACGATCGAGGCGAGGAACGGAATGCGCCAGCCCCACAGGTCGAAGGCCTTGATCATCCGCGGGCTGCCGTCGGGGTTGAGCACCGCCGCGCCCGCCGCGTCGAGAACCGCGGTCGGCGCCCAGTTGGCGTTGACATAGCCCTGCACCGCCAGGATCACGATCAGCGACAGAAGCAGGCCGAGCGTCGCCGTCGTCTGGATGAAGGAGGTGAAGTAGCCGCGCCTGTTGGCCGGCGCGTGCTCGGCCACGTAGACCGCCGCACCGCCGTATTCGCCGCCGAGCGCCAGTCCCTGCAGCATGCGCAGGATGATCAGGATGATCGGCGCCGCCGCTCCCCAGCTGTTGTAGGAGGGAAGCATGCCCACCAGGAAGGTCGACAGACCCATGATCAGGATGGTCATGAGGAAGGTGTACTTGCGGCCGACGATGTCGCCCAGCGCACCGAAGACCAGCGCGCCGAAGGGGCGCACAATGAAGCCCGCCGCGAACGCCAGAAGCGCGAACACGTTGCGCGTCGCCTCCGGGAAGGCGGTGAAGAACTGCGCGCCGATGATCGCCGCGAGCGAACCGTAAAGGTAGAAGTCGTACCACTCGAAGATGGTGCCGGCGGACGAGGCCATGATGACCTTCCGCTCCTCCCCCGTCATGGGACGCGAACGGTCCCTGACATTCATGTCTGTAACTGCCATGCTCTCTCCTCCTCGAATGCTGAAGGCACGCGTCGATGCCTTCAGCGTTCAGCTGAAAAACCAAAGTCGTCTGCGATGTAAAAAAATTTGATCAAACGCATGGAGGCGTCAGTTTCGCCTCGTGTTTGCCGCGAGCGTAGCGGCGGGGTGCGCCTGGTGATCCTCCAAAGATCGGCACATGCCGACACTTGCAGTTTTAGCACCCTTGCCGGAAGGGCGTGATATCAACCTTCGTCTAATGGCGCCCGCAAGGGATGTGTGCGCCTCCCTTGAGTCGCCGCCTCCCCTTCCATCCGCAACGCCGGCTGAGCAGCCCTTACTGCCACGGCCTTGCCCACAGCCCTTGCCACAGCCTTGGCCACAGCCCTTGCCCACAGCCCTTGCCCACAGCCTTGCCCGCACCCGGCTTCGTTCCCCGTCTCGCTCCCCGTGAACCGCTGGCCGGCAGAAGCGTTGACCGCGGGCGCCGGCGGGGCGACACTCGGGGCGCCTATTTCAGGGAGGAAGGAATGGAAGAACCGGTCCGCTGGCGAAACATGCGATCCGCACCGAGGGACGGCAGCCGCATCCTCGTCACCATCCGCGCCTCCGAACAGGGCCCCGGCGCCGTCGACCTCGTCTTCTGGTCAAGGGGCGACCAGTACGGGGCCGAAGCCTGGCGCTCCTCCGATTCAGCACCCGGCCGGATCATCTCCTATGCGGAACCGGAACTGAAATGCTGGATGCCGCTGCCGGCCGCCGATACCGGGCCGGCAACTACCGGGCAGGCCAGTACCGGGAAGGCCAGTACCGGGCCGGCGAGCCTGCCGGGCGCCTGGGAGGGCGATGACGAGGCGGAACTCGACGGCTCGGGGATCTGAGCCGGACGGAGAACGCAGGGTGACCGCGGGCCTCGCCGCGTCGCATATGCCGCCCGCCCGGCGACCGCCCCCGCCCCGCAACGAACCGTCGATGAAGCGTCAACGCCGACGCGACCCGCCACGCGCGGACCTCACCCCGCCGCTACGGCGCCCCGGGGCACGATCCGTCCACTTCCCGTATTTCCCGCGACCCCTCCTCGCCCCGCTCAGGCCGTAGCGGCGCCCTCGCGGGCAATCGACACGAGCTCCAGTTCCTGCCCCGCGACAGGCACGACGTCGCCGACGCGCCTGCCGAGGAGCTGCCGGGCGACCGGGGACACATGCGAAATCGTCCCGGCCCGCGGATCGGCCTCGTCCTCGCCGACGATCCGGTAGGTCTGGACCCGCCCGTCCTCGCGGGAAAAGGTCACCGTGCTTCCGAAGGCGACAACGTCCGTCGCCACAGGATCTGCCACGACCTGCGCCGTGCGGACCCGCTCGGTGAAATAGCGAAGGTCACGCAGCGGCCCCGCCGCCTGCCGCCGCCGCTCGTTGACGTCCTCGATCGCGCCCGCCGCCTCGTAAGCCTGACGCGCCTCCTCCAGCTGCCGCTTCAACGCCTCCAGCCCCGCCTCCGTCACGAGGTTCGGATGCGGCGAGACCGGCCGGTCCGGCAACAACGTCTCCGCCGCCGTTTCCGCACTCTCTTCCTTGACGAAGGCAACGCTCATGGGTGGGGTGGTCCTTGGCTGCGGTGTTTTGCTCTACGCGGGATATAGGCCGGAGGTCGGAGCTCCACCAGCTTTCGATGCGGCTCGCACCGTGACAGGCATGGCAGAGGCTATATAGGGCGAAAAAGGCCGCAAGAGCTTTCGACCAGCAGTTTTTGGAGACCAGAACGCTCAATTAGCCGGCGATGCTACGGCCAGACGAAAGCCACAGCAAACTCGATAAGAAAGCAGCCTCCGACTGATTATCTTTTCCATGGCGCCACCGAGACATTATGTTCGCGCCATAGTTGCCGTTTTTCTATTCCCTATATTGAAGTCTGTCCTTCGTTCGGCATAGGATTACGTGACCAGGTAAAGGATAGGACAATTGAAGTACAAGCGTTTCCGGATTCGAAACTTCAAGGGCATCAAAGATGCGACAGTCGATTTGGAAGGCATTGCCGGGGCATCAGTCTTCGCTTTCGTAGGTCTGAACGAAAGTGGAAAAACTACTGTACTGGAGGCAATTCATAGCTTTTCTCCGGACGACGCCACCAGTGAACTGCTCGGTGGCGATAAAGAGATTGGTGTGCCCATAAAAGATCGCGTTCCTCGCCACCAAATCTCCAGCTTCACAGGAGATGTATCGGTTGCTGCAACGGTCAGCTTGGACGAGACGGACAAGAGACACATCACCGCAGCAGCACTTGAAGAACAAGGCCTTCACCTCGATCAAGATCGCTTCCCAAACGAGATCGTATTTGAACGGCAGCATCGCTTCACGGATGGTGACTACCAAAAGAGCTACTTCAGCCTTCGGTCTAAGATTTTCGTTAAAGAGAAGAAGCAGAAGAAATGGAGAGATCCAACATCTGAGGAAAATCAAAAACTAAAGATGGCTATTTACAGGCTAACACCTGACATATCTTATTTCCCTACATTTGTGTTCGACTTCCCGGAACGAATTTATCTTACGGACCGAGGAAATGCACTCGATAGGTTCTACAGAAGCGTTTTTCAAGATATATTAGATTATGATGGTAGAGGCTATACGATTGAGAAGGATATTGTCCGGCGTATTCGCGCCGATGACCTTGTGACCCCTTGGACCAACTTCCTCTCTTTTTGGGGGAAACGAGATGATCAGGACAAAATCCAGCACGTGATGGATAGAGCCAGTTCCACTGTTACCAATACTGTATTTGGTCGGTGGAACGCCATCTTCGGCGAAGATACCAGGGGAAAGGAGGTCGTAATAACGTTTGGCTTAGACGAAGGACAAGTCGAGGATGCAAAAGGAACCGTAACGAAAACACAGAAACACGATGTTTTTATCCAATTCAAAGTTCGCGATGGAACGCGCCGATTTGCGGTCAATGATAGATCACTCGGCTTTCGGTGGTTTTTTGCCTTTATGCTGTTTACACAGTTTCGCGTAGCTCGATCCACGACGCGGCCTCTCCTATTTCTTTTTGATGAGCCGGCCTCAAACTTACATGCCGCGGCCCAACAAAAGCTAATTGATTGCTTTCCAGAGATCGCCAAAGGAAGGCACGCACTCGCGTACACTACCCACAGCCACTACATGATTGAGCCAAAGTGGCTTGAGCAGACCTATATCGTCACAAACAGAGCGGATACGCCTGTAGATTCTGTCCTGGATGGGGTATCTCTCGACGATGAGTCATTAGATATCCAAGTTAATTCGTATCGCTCATTCGTTGACGCCAACCCCGGGAAAACTAGTTACTTCCAGCCCATCTTGGACCGCTTAGAAGTTGTGCCCTCGCGGCTCGATCTCCAGCGCGCAGCCGTGATCTTGGAAGGGCGATCAGACTATTACGTCCTCCGCTATGCTGCGAAGTTGCTGGCAATGCGTGAACTGCCTTTGATGCCTGGAATGGGTGCCGGAACTTTTGGCGCGTTAGCAGCGATGAACGTAGGTTGGAACCTAGGATTTGTGTTTGTCCTAGATGGAGACAAGCAGGGCGAGAGCGAAAGAAGGCGTTACGCCCTCGAATACGGCATCCCTCTGGCGAAGGTGATAACGTTGAGCGATATCCTTCCTACGATGAAGGTGATCGAGGATGTCTTAGACGTCGATGCGAAAGCCGTCATCAGCAAGAAAATCGGAATCGCGAAGCCTCCCAACAAAGCTCAGATTAGAAGATTCTTTCAAGAATCGTTGGCGAGCGATCAAGTACAAGATCTCGGGCGGCACTTCTCCGAGAGTGCTGGGACGCTCCTACGTTTTCTGAAAGATCGCATATCGAACTGAGCATTTCCCACTGAAAGCGGAACTTCTACGGTAAGCTCGGTGCGACGCCGCTGACATCGGCTCCCCCCCCCTGTCGGAATCCCCTCTCCCCATGCGTCCTTGCCTCATATAACCTCGCCGGCATCGCCGCCGGCCTTGTTCGGGAGTGGGTCATGGCAAGTCGTTATCGTTGGGTGATCGTCGCGGCCGGCGGGCTGATGGGGTGCGTGGCGGCAGGCACCATGTTTTCGCTGGCGATCTTCCTGGAGCCGGTGGCGAGCGAGACCGGCTGGTCGCGCGCCGGCATTTCCACGGCCATGACGCTGAACTTCCTGGTCATGGGTGTCGGCGGCTTCCTCTGGGGCTCCCTCACCGACCGGTTCGGCGCCCGGATCGTGGTCCTGATCGGTTCGGTCCTGCTCGGCCTGGCACTGGTGCTGGCGAGCCGCGCCGAAAGCCTCATCGCCTTCCAGCTCGCCTATGGGACGCTGGTCGGGCTCGCCGCCAGCGCCTTCTTCGCGCCGATGATCGCGGCGGTGATGACCTGGTTCGACACCCGGCGCGGGCTTGCCGTCTCGCTCGT
>JAEZHO010000063.1 GCA_023416545.1 Pseudomonadota bacterium | reverse complement strand
TCTGCCTTCTGGAGCCAACCGCCAAGGACCTCAAGGAGGGGGTGCAGATCGAGCATGTCGCAAGGACGTTCCGGCCGCTCATCTCGGTTCCGCTTGTCGTCAACACCGGGTTCGACAAACGGTCCGCGGACCGCGTCATTGCGAACGGGGAGGCCGATGCGGTCTCCTTCGGCGTCCCCTTCATCGCCAATCCGGATCTCGTTCAGCGCTTCCGCCTGGATGGACCGATCAACGCGCCGGACCCGCAGACCTTCTACGGCGTCGGTCCGAAGGGATACACGGACTACCCGTCCATGGCCCGGGCATCGTGAGCCGGCTTTCTTCTTTCAGCATCGGAAAAGGATGAAATGATGGACAATCGTGACAGAATGGATGCCGAAGTGAAGCCCATCCCGGCCGATGATCCCGGTCGTGAGCTGACGCATGTCCGCCGAGACGGACCGGGTGTCGAGCACATCCACCTCGCCGGCGGGACCTACACAATTCTGGTCAGCGGCGCGGACACCAACGGCACCTATTGCCTGATCGACATGCTGGTGCCTCCGGGTGGCGGGCCGGCCCCGCATCGGCACGACTTCGAAGAGATGTTCTACCTGCTCGAGGGCGAGGTGGAACTGACTTTCCGGGGCGAAAGAGTTACGGCCAGGGCGGGCGAGACGATCAACATACCGGCAAACGCGCCGCACGCCTTCCGCAACGTCTCGACGCGAGCGGCGCGGCTCTTGTGCATGTGCACGCCCGCCGGGCAGGAGGATTTCTTCCGCCAAGTCGGCAGCCCCGCCGGAAGTGCAGAGGAGCCGGCGCCGAAGCTGACGCCGGACGAACTCAAGGCATTCGTCGCAAAAGCCGTGCGCCTTGCCCCGATCTATCGCTCGGAACTGCTACCTCCCGCCTGAGGCAAGGGTGACGCATCCTCATCCTAGCGCTTGCCGTCGAAGCATTCCTGCGCGGCGGCAAGGTCGCCCTGATGATCCACCGCCCAGTCATAGAGGGCCAGGAACGGGTCCTGCAGCGTCCGGCCCAGCGGGGTGATGGAATATTCCACGGCAATGGGGGAGGTGGTCGTGACGCTGCGCGCGATGAGGCCATTGCGCTCGAGCTTTCGGAGCGCCTCGGTCAGCGACTTCTGGGTGATCCCGTCCAGCCGGCGCTTCAGGGCGTTGAAGCGCTTCGGCTCCTCGCAGAGGAAGGTGAGGATCAGGATCGACCACTTGTGCGCAATCTGCTCCAGCACCGGCCTTACGCCCGGAAGCGTATCGAGAACCTGTTCTTCCGTATAGGCCATCCGGTTTCCTCCATCATACCTAGGATACAACAGGTGCGTAATTGACACCTAGTATACGACATATACCTATGGAGGCCCTTGGTCACCATAGGAAAGAGAGCGCCGTGACAGTCCTTCATTCACCCGAAATCGGCACGGCCATCGTGACCGGTGCATCATCCGGCATCGGCAAGGTCTATGCCGAACGTCTTGCCGCCCGCGGGCACGATCTTGTCCTGGTCGCCCGAAGGCGCGATCGGCTGGAGCAGATCGCAGATGACCTGCAGGCGCGGTTCTCGATCAGGGCGAGGCCCCTGGTGGCCGATCTCTCCACCGGCACGGGGGTCGATGCGGTCACGGACCTCCTGGCGACCGACCCTTACGTCTCGCTCATCGTCAACAATGCCGGGTTCTCGGCCCTGAGGCCCTTGACGCAGACACCGGAGTACACGGTCAGCAGGATGATCGCGCTCAATGTCACCGCCCTGACGGCGCTCTCCAAGGCGGCGCTTGCCGCGTTCAAGGCGCGCAACAGGGGAACGATTATCAATGTCGGTTCCGGCGCCGGGTTCAGTCCCTATCCGGGCATTCCGGTCTATGGCTCGACCAAGGCCTATGTCTTCCTCTTTACCCAGAGCTTGCAGCAGGAAATCGCGGGAACTGACGTGCGGGTGCAACTCGTGCTCCCCGGCGCTGTCCTGTCGGAGGGCTGGGAGGTCGCCGGTGGAGGGGATCTCGATCCCTTGCCCGACAATCTGGTCATGACGGCCGAAGATTGCGTCGATGCGGCTCTTGCCGGCCTGGACCAGGGGGAAGCCATCTCCGCGCCGTCGCTGCACGACGTCTCCCTCCTGTCGGAATACGTCGCCCTGTCCGGCAGGCTGTTGCAGGCGGTGTTCGATGCGACGCCGGCCGAGCGATACCGGCTGCGCAGATAGCGGGCGGCACCCGCACCATCCTCGCCAACCGAGCGGATAAGTATCCAAAAGATGGCCGCTGCTCGCGGCCATCTTCATGTGCGGAACAGATGGGGAGCCGGTCGTCAGTCCAGCGGCTTGTAGGCGATGACGTCCATCTCGACCTTGGCGTCGACCATCATCGGCGACTGGACGGTGGAGCGAGCCGGCGGGTGGTCGATGAAGTGCTTCTGGAATACCGCGTTGAAGCTCGAGAAATCCCGGGCGTCGTCGAGCCAGACGTTGACCTTGACCACGTGCTCCAACGTGCAGTCCGCAAGGGCGAGGACGGACTTGATGTTGGCGATCACCTGTTCGGTCTGCGCAACGATATTGCCGACAATGACCTCGCCATCGACCGTCGGGACCTGGCCCGAGACGTAGACGAAATCGCCGGCGCGAACCGCCTTGGCGAAGGGGCGGCGCTGGCCGCCGGCCTGGTTATCGGCGACATCGTAGCGGATGAGTGTCTTGCTGCTCATGGTTCGGCTTTCTGTTTTCGTTGGGGCAGGTGCGGCGGGGCGATCTAGGCGATTTCCTGGACGAGATGCCCGGGCGAGACTTCGCGGTAGATCCGTTTCGGCACGACATAGTCGAAAGGCCGGACCGGGCTCCTGATCTCCTCGGAAAGCGGCGGCGCCATCTGACCGCGGCGGGTCGGGTCGGGGACGGGCACGGCGGAGATCAGTCGACGGGTGTAGGGATGTTGCGGGTTGTCGAAGATCGCCGCCCGCGGCCCGATCTCGACGATCTCGCCGAGGAACATCACCGCCACGCGGTGGCTCATCCGTTCGACCACGGCCATGTCGTGGGAGATGAAGAGGTATGCCAGGCCGTGCTTCTGTTGCAGGTCCAGGAGGAGGTTGGAGACCTGCGCCTTCACCGTCACGTCGAGCGCCGAGACGGCTTCGTCGGCGACGATGAACTTGGGTTCGAGCGCGAGCGCCCTCGCGATCGAGATGCGCTGGCGCTGGCCACCGGAGAACTCGTGCGGATGGCGATCGGCCATCGCGGCGGACAATCCCACCTGTTCAAGGAGTTGCGCAACGCGCGCCTTGGCATCCCGGCGGCCCATCAGGCCATGGGCGAGGATCGGCTCGGCGATCGCGGACCCCACCGTGATGCGCGGATTGAGCGACGCGAACGGATCCTGGAAGATCATCTGCGAGGTGCGCCGCATGACGCGCAGGTCGCGTGTTCCGGCTTTCGTCACGTCGTTGCCGTCGATCACGATCGAACCGGCGGCCGGCGTCAGCAGGCGGATGATCGCCCGTCCGGTCGTGGACTTGCCGCAGCCGGATTCACCGACCAGCGAAAGCGTCTCGCCTGGCCGCAGGTCGAAGGATACGTCTTCGACGGCATGGACGCGGCCATTCGGAAGGTCGAAGCGGACCGCGAGATTTTCGACGTTGAGGATCGGCTCGACCGTCTGCGGCACCGGACTTGTCTCGATGCCGTCCGTCGCCTCGCCGGTCAGCGGGTCGACCTCGGGAAAACGTCTCGGCGCGACGGCAGCTCCCATCGTGCCCAGACGTGGAATGGAGGCGAGCAGCGACTTCGTGTAGACGGCCCTCGGCTTTTCGAAGAGGTCTGCGGTCCGGCCGGTCTCGACCATGTCGCCGCGGAACATCACGACGGTGCGATCCGCTATCTCGGCGACGACCCCCATGTCGTGGGTGATGAACAATATCCCCATCTTCTCTTCACGCTGCAAT
>JAEZHO010000059.1 GCA_023416545.1 Pseudomonadota bacterium | reverse complement strand
TCGACGGCCTGCGGGTCGACTGGTCGCCCACGGCGCTGCTCGGCGGCGTCTTCCGCGCGGAAAGCGTGACGGTGGACAAGGTCGACCTCTTGCGCGCGCCGGGTCCTTCCGCCGTGCCGCAGGACCGAAGCCAGTCATCCGGTTTTTCCCTGCCGGTGGGCGTGCAGGTGTCGCAGATCGACATGCCGGACATCGAAATCTCCCCGGCACTTGCGGGGCGCCCGTTCTCACTCGCCCTGAAGGGGTCCATCGACGCTACGGAGCACAACATACGTGTCGATCTCCAGGCGTCTCGTAAGGACGAGCCGGCTGCGCGAGCGGTTGCTAACATCCTTTACGCACCGGGAGAAAACCGGCTTTCCGTCGATGCGTCGGTTACAGAGCCGCAGGGTGGGCTGCTCGCGCGGCTGCTTCGCCTGCCCGGCACTCCCGCGGTGGACCTTGCGCTGACAGGCGACGGCCCCCTCTCCGACTGGTCCGGCAAGCTGGACGGCAGCGTGGCCGGAGAGCCGGTTGTCTCCGTCGACGCGAACCACCAGATGCTGCCCGACGGAAGTCGCAGCGTCTCCGTCATCGGAGGCGGCCAGCTCGCAACCCTGATGCCGCCGGCGTTTCGACCGCTGTTCGAGGATACGACGGACATCGACGTCGCGGCCAATGTCAGCCCTGGCGGACGGATTTCGATCGACGAAGGCCGTATCCGTTCCGGCTCCGTGGATGTCGTCGCTTCGGGGGCCTGGGACCCTACCGGCGACAACAGCCTGACGGCAAGCCTGACGGGAACCAAGGGACCGGTGTCGATCCTCTGGCCGATCGCAGGTCACGACAGCCGCTTCACCATCGACACCGTGAACTTCACGCTGACGGGAGCCGCCACGTCGGCACGTTTCAACGCGACGGCAGCGCTCCAGTCGGCCGAGCTTGCCCAGGGACGTTTCGGTGGGATCAGGCTTCAGGCCGAAAGCGAGGACCTGGACCTGACGCAACGGACCGGCAGCATACGCTCGCGCCTCACCGTGGCCGAAAGCGACTTCACGGACGAAAACCTGGATCGCGTGCTGCGAGCCCCAATTACGCTGGACGCCCCTTTGCGCCTCGATCTTCCGGC
Source organism: Pseudomonadota bacterium (assembly GCA_023416545.1). Taxonomy (GTDB): domain Bacteria; phylum Pseudomonadota; class Alphaproteobacteria; order Rhizobiales; family Rhizobiaceae; genus Neorhizobium. Next base: position 1,890 of record JAEZHO010000059.1, on the reverse strand, counting down.
CATCGGGCTGGACGCTGCCACGATCGACAGCGCGAGGGTCAACGGGACCGTCAGCGCCACCTACAATACCGAGACGCAGAACTTCAGCGGCAATTTCCGGGTTACGGCGGCGCCGGCCGCCCTGCCACCCTCCCTCGCCTCGCGCTTCGAGAACCCAATCCTGGCGGAAGGTTATGTCGAGCGAAATGCCGACCAGATGAAGGTCGAAAACCTCGTCCTGAGATCGGACACGGTCGAGGCCCACGGCAATGCGACGCTGAACGGCCAGCAGTTGACGGGCCGCATCGCCGGCCGCGTCCTTGAACTTCGCCGCTGGGTGGCCAATGCCGAAGGTGCGGCGGGATTTGACGTGTCGGCCGAGGGGCCGCTCGACGCCCTCTCTGTGACCGGCATCATCAACGCGGCCGAGATCCGGCTGGCCGGAAAGCTCGTGCAGGACCTGCGCGTTGACGTAGAAGGCGTTGCCAACCCGCAGTCGCCGACCGGAAAGCTCGCAGCCACGGGCTCGATAGAAGGACAGCCGCTCAAGATCAACGCGGACGTGGTCACGGAAGGATCGCGCACTTCGGCACCCGCAATCAACCTCGAGGTCGGCCCCAACCGGCTGGAAGGTGCCCTGAGCTTCTCTCCTGACCTGCTGCTCGACGGAAATCTGACGTTCGACTTTCCGGACGTCTCTCTCTTGGCAGCGCTCGCGGCCCAGAGGGCGGAAGGCGACCTTCGAGGGTCGGTCGGCTTCCGCAACAGTGACGGGCGGACGTCCGCGGTTGTCCAGGCAAGCGGCACCCGGATCGCGAGCGGCAGCCTCGAGGTCGCAGAACCGGTGATCGACGTGACCGTGCCCGATCTTGGGACTCTGGCTGCGGACGGAACCGTCCGCGCCAGCCGTCTTGGAACCGCGACCGCGGCGATCGAGGCGCTCAACCTCGGCTTCGCGCACGAGGGTTCAGGGACCCGGCTTAACCTCGACGCCCGCTATGACAACGCGCCGCTTCGCGGTGTCGCCACCGTACAGACCGGTGACGCAACGACCGTGGATCTCGAAAGCTTCACCGCCGAGCCTCGCGGGATCCCCGTCCGGCTGGTCGCCCCTTCGACGATCGTGATCGCCAACGGCGACGCCCGGCTCTCCGATTTGACCATCGGCACCGGTGACGGCCGCGTTCGCCTGACGGGCACGGTCGGAAACATGCTGGATCTGCGGGCAAACATTCAATCGCTTCCGGCGAGCCTGCTCAACGCGTTCCTGCCCGCGCTCAACGCAGCCGGCGCCATTTCCGGCACGATCGATGCGGACGGCTCTCTCTCGGCTCCTTCGGTGCGATATGACCTCGAGTGGAGCGAGGCACAGCTGCAGCAGACGAGGCAGGCGGGCGTCGGGCCCCTGCAACTCCAGGCGACCGGCAGCTTTGCCGACAAGACGCTTCGCCTCGAGAACACGCGGCTCACCGGACCCGATGGGCTGGATCTCGATGCGTCCGGCCGCGTCATCCTGAACGAAGGCGCCCCGCCCGCCCTCGACATCAACGCTACGGCCAAGTCCATCCCGGCCAGTCTCGCCAATGCCTTCGTTCCCGGCCTCGGCGCGCGCGGGACAATAACGGGCACCGTTACTGCGGCCGGCACTCCGGAGGCTCCTGCTGTCCGTTATGACCTGACATGGTCGGATGCAGCGGTGGCGCAGACGACGTCCTCGGGTCTCTCCGCCCTTCAGGTAAAGGCGAGCGGCGAATACCGGGACAATACGGTTACGCTTGAGACGAGCCTTGCGGGCCAGAGCAACCTCACCCTCTCCGGCGGTGGCACGATCTCGCTCGTCGGAGAACGGGCGCTCGATCTCCGTTTCAACGGTCAGATACCGTTTGCCATCCTGGCCGGGCAACTGGCAAG
>JAEZHO010000029.1 GCA_023416545.1 Pseudomonadota bacterium | reverse complement strand
GCCAGCGCCAGCTGGCCGCCCTTGATCGTCGACAGGTGCTTGCGCACGACATTCATCGCGCTGATCGGCGCACCCGAGGCCAGAAGAGCGCGATTGACGGCAATCTCGTCGTCGAGCGTCATGCCTTCCGGCGGAGCGGGCAACAGCGCCGACCCGCCACCGGAAATCAGTGCCACCACGAGGTCGTCCGCCGACAGTCCGTCGACGGCATCGAACAGCGTCCTGGTCGCCGCCAGTCCCGCTTCGTCGGGAACGGGATGGGCGGCATGCAGGACCCTGATTTTCTCGACCGAGACCTCGTGGCCATGCGGTACGACCACTACCCCTTCCAGGGGACCGTCCCAGGCCTTCTCGAAGGCTTCCGCCATCTTCCCGGTGCTCTTGCCCGCCCCGACGACGACCAGGCGTCCTCTTGGAGGCTCGGGCATGAACGCCTGCATGGCAAGGGCGGGATCTGCCGCCCGAACACTCTCATGGAACAGCGTTTCGAAAAGTTCTTTTGGCTCAATGCCGCTCATCGATGATTCGTTATCTTTAATGTCAGTCAGGATGGAGATTAATGCGGCTTTGCCGAGCCGTCGTCCAGAATATCCGCAAGGAACTTGCGAGCCCGCTCGCTCTTGGGATTGCTGAAGAAGATATCCGGCGCATCCATCTCGACGATCGCCCCCTTGTCCATGAAGATCACCCGATCCGCGACCTTGCGCGCAAAACCCATCTCATGCGTCACGCAGATCATGGTCATCCCCTCCCTGGCGAGAGAGACCATGACGTCCAGGACTTCGCCGACCATTTCCGGGTCGAGCGCCGAGGTCGGCTCGTCGAACAGCAGGACCTTCGGCTGCATGCACAGCGCACGCGCGATTGCGACGCGTTGCTGCTGCCCCCCGGAAAGCTGCCCCGGATATTTGCTGGCCTGCTCGGAAATGTGAACCTTGGCCAGATATTTGTGTGCGCGTTCTTCCGCTTCGGCGCGGGAGAGCTTTCGCGCCGTCATCGGTGCCATCACGCAATTCTCCAGCACCGAGAGATGCGGGAAGAGGTTGAAATGCTGGAAAACCATGCCGACATCGCGGCGCATTTGGACGATATCGGTCCGGGATTTCCTGCCGACCTCCTTTCCGAGAACGACGATCTCGCCGGCCGTATGGTCTTCAAGACCGTTCAGGGACCGGATGAGGGTGGATTTTCCCGACCCGGACGGCCCGCAGATCACCAGCTTCTCGCCCATCCGCACGTCAAGGTCGATCGACCTCAGGACCTGGAAACTGCCGTAGAACTTGTCCATGCCGCGCACCCGGACGGCCAGGGGTTCATGGTTGGCTGCGGTCATCAAGCGTGTCCTTGCAATCGTTTCGCCGGTAATGGCGCGGCATAGTTGGGCCTCGACTTGTCGCGGGCGACGCCGAGACGAAGAGGCGTCATCGCAAAGGCATCGAGATAGGTCGCTAGGCCTTGAACCGTCGCTTCCAGAATGAGCGCCCCGTTTTCCTTCGTCGCCGCCTGCGGCGCACCGAAGTATCCGCAGTCATCAGCCTGGAAGATTGCAGCCCATCCACCGCCGAACTGGGTAACAGGGTCCTCGTTATGGCCGGGTGGCATCCAGGGCTGGATCATCCGCGGCGCGAGGTCCTTGATTTTCTCGGCGATGGCGGCCGCCTGCTCGTCACCGGCAAGTGCCAGCGTCAACGCCACTTCCTGTTCGCAGGCATGGCCAGTTCTCGCCATCCCGCCCTTCAGGAGCGGCAGCCATTGTCGTTCGCCGGGTGTGAAATAGTCGACCATGCTGACCGCATGACCATCGGTCAGCATCTGGCCGCAAAGCGAGCGCAGCGGCGCGGAATTGCCCCCGTGGCCGTTCACGAAGACGACGCGCTGGAACCCGGCGTCGAGGATCGACCGCGCCGTGTCTTCCAGCACCGCGAGATAGGTTTTGAGGCGATAGCTGATCGTGCCCGGAAAGCTCAGGTGATGCGGAGAAAACCCGACGGATACGGCGGGCGCCACCACGACATCCACTTTCTCCATCCGCGCTGCCGCCATCTCCGCGACGGCCGTTGCAAGAAAGGTATCGGTCTCGACCGGAAGGAAATCGCCATGCTGCTCGATCGCCCCCGTCGGGACGACGACCAGCGCCCCGGCGTCGCGTTTGCGGGTCAGTTCGGCCCGCGTCAGCTGCGACCAAACGAGGCTCGGAGGAGCAAAATGTCGGGGTGCGGCCTGAGCCATGTGGACCTACCTTGTGAGTTCAGGGGGAGAGGATCGGCAGGCGCACGCGGCCTGCCGAAGGCGATTACATGTCGCCGGCTTCCTTGGAGGGATTCGCGCAGACTGCGATCACCAGTCCGGCCTCGCCAATGATATGGCGGTAGCGGTAGTTCTTCGGCAGGTACATCGCGTCGCCGGGCTTGAAGATGTGCTCTTCGCCGGTTTCCTCCACGATCTGCTTCGACCAGCCGTGCATGCAGTACAGGATCACTTCGTGTACGCCGTCGCCTTCGACGATCGTGTCGAAATGCGGCATATAGGTCGTGATGTGGAAGGACATGGAAGACCCATGCAGCTTCTTGGTGATCAGGCGGTGGCTGAATTCCAGATCCTGGTGAACCCAGGTGAGGGCCACGTCCTCCTGACGCGACCACTTGATCTTACCGCCTACGGTTTCTTCGCTCATGGTGATCTCCTGCTTGTCGAATGCTGATTATTTGAAGCGCGCTTCGTATGCGTCGCGGATTTCCCAGATCGGGAGGATGAGTTGCGGGGCTGCGCCCGAAATGCCGCTGAAGGGAATGGGGCGAGGCGGCGTGACCTGAAGCGTCATGTCGCCTTCGTCCACCTGCCCGGCGCTCCACTGCGCGACCTCGCGTCCGAGCGCGGTCGTCAGCGCCACGCCCCGGCCATTGCAGCCGATCACGGCATCGATCCCCGGCCTGATGCGCATGAGGCGTGGCAGGAAATCCAGCGTTCCGGCAATGACGCCCGTCCAGGAATATTCGACCCTTACCTCGGGCAGGCCCGGGACGAAGCGTTTCAGGCGGTTGGCGAAAAGCTTGTGGGCAAGCGCCATGCGGCCCGGCACCGGTGGCACCATGCCGCCGGTCACCAGGCGCCCGTCAGGCGACCAGCGCAGCGCGAAAGTGTGACGGCGGGTATCGGCTACAGGCGCCATGTCCGGCAGCAGTCGGTCTTGGATCTCCCGCGGCATGACCTGGGTCGCGATCTGGAATACCTTGGCCGGAATGATCGAGGCGCGAAGCTCGGGAAGCAGGTTTCCGATCAGGGCATTGGTCGTCATGATCACGCGCTTGGTGCGAACCGATCCCTGCGCCGTACGTACGACCCATCCCTCGCCCCGGGTTTCGAACGCCGTCGCCGGACTGTCACCGAAGATGCGCACGCCCCCGGCAGTCGCGGCTCGCGCCAGTCCCAGTGCATAGGCGAGCGGCGTGATCTGACCGCCGGTCGCGACGCGAATGCCGCCATGAAGGGCCTCGAGGCCGGTCCGCTCGAACATCACCTTTCGGTCCAGCCACTCGGCGGCGACGCCGGCATCGAGCAGACGCGGCATGCGCGAATGAAGCATCTCTTCGGCTGCATTCGAATGGGCCGGCTGGAGCCAGCCGTTGCGCACAGCACCGCATTCGATCCCGTGCCTGTCGATCAGGTTGAAAACCAGGTCTCCGGAGCCGGCAACCAGCTTCAGCAAACGCTGCGCATGCGTCTCGCCCAACGCCCTGATCACTTCCTGGGGGCCAAGCGAGGACTTCAGGCTTGGAACGACGAAGCCCGTATTACGCCCCGAGGCACCGTACCCCGGCTGTCTGCTTTCCAGAAGGACAACATCCAGACCCAGCTCGGCAGCGTGAAGCGCCGTAGAAAGGCCGAGGAAGCCGGCGCCGACGATGACGAGGTCCGCATCTACGTCGCTCGTGAGAGGATCGTAGGCCGCTTCCGGCGGCACCAGGCTCTCCCACAAGGACCCTACATTCATTGCTATTTCTGGCATTTCGAATTTCAACTATTGGCAGTTCGAAGACAGGGCGACGCACCGACGGGACAGGTCCGCTCCGGCCCTTTCGATCACAGGTTGATGAGGTCGTACCCGCGTCCTGTCGCAAGCGAGCGGAACAGGCCTTGCCGTGTCTGTTCGTTATGCCGCGCCACGATCTCGCGTGCTGCGACCGGGTCGCGGCGCACGAGTGTCTCGACGATCTCCCGGTGCGAAATGCTCGTCTCGCTGTTCACGTCGCGCAACTGCGCGCCGAGGATGAAAAACCGCTCCAGCGCGTCGAGCTGGCGGGTCATCAGATCGACAAGGCGGCTGTTGCCCGTCGCTTCGACGATCGCCATGTGGAACTCGCGGTTGCGACGGACGAAAGCGGTTAGGCTTTGCTCTTCGCTGGTGTCGTATTCGCCGTCCGCCATGGATCTGAGCTTTGCGATCTGCTCCTCCGTCAGGCGAATGCAGGCAAGTTCCGCAGCACCCGCTTCCAGGACGATGCGCACGTCGAAGAGTTCGTCCATGTCCGCGAAGGTGATCGGCGTCACCTGATAGCCGCGGCGCGGATACGCAATCACGAGACCTTCCTGTCGCAGCACTGCGAGCGCTTCGCGTACGGGGGTCTTGGAGATTTCGAACTGCTCGGCAATTTCGGCTTCATTGAGGGGCTGCCCCGGACGAAGCTTGCATGTCAGGATGTCGGCGCGCAGCGAACCGTAAACTTGCTCCATCAGCGATACAGACTTCTCAGTACCCTGTTTCTTCAAAGCCAACTCCTGCCTGTTCATGTTGCAACTCCTCCAATTCCATTCGCACGGTAGCAGAAGCCGCCGGCTTTTCCTGATGGGGAACTGTTCTTTATTATGAAATTCATCGGACGTCGGTACTCATTGAGGGCGTTCGTCTTGAGAAACAAATGCCTTGAAATAGTCCGGCGCCTCCCGTCCGAAAGCCTTGTCGCCCGGCAAATCCATCAGCAGGCGTCCGCGCTCCATATACACGACACGATCCGCGATACGCTTGGCGAAACCGATCTCGTGCGTGACGATCACCATCGTCATGCCCTGGGCGGCAAGGTCGGCCATGGTATTGAGCACCCCGCCGATGGATTCGGGATCGAGGGCCGAAGTCGGCTCGTCGAAGAGGATCGCCTCCGGCCGCATTGCCAAGGCTCGCGCAATGGCGACCCGCTGGCGCTGACCGCCCGACAACTCGACCGGATAGGCATCTGCCTTGTCGCCGAGTCCGACTTTCGCCAGCAACTCGTCGGCCCAGGCAAAGGCGGTCGATGCCGGCACCTTCAGGAGCTTGCGCGGGCCGAAGGCGACGTTCTTTCGGGCCGTCATCGTCGGGAACAGGGCAAAGCTCTGGAACACCATGCCCAGCCGGCGGCGATGCCGGTCAAGCTGGCCCTGCGAGCGCGGCTTGCGCCGTTCGAAGTTCGCCCAAGGCAGACTGACGCCATTGAGAAGGACATCGCCCTCATCAGCCGGCTCGATCCAGTTCATCGCGCGCAACAGCGTACTCTTGCCGGAACCGGACGGGCCGAGGATGACGACCACCTCGCCTTTTCCGATCGTCAGCGAGCAGTTGTCCAGACCCTTGACCGGCCCGAAGGTGCGGGTGAGGTTCTTCGCCTCGATGACCGGCGCCCGGACCGATGGGGCATCGGGACCAGGCGACGCAATCACCGGCGTCCGAGCGACGATCGGCGGAGGCGTCGTGACCACGCTCGATGTCTTGAGCGCGAGGCTCTTTTCGATACGTTTCTGGATGAGCGTCCAGACCGTCAGAATGACGAGATACCA
>JAEZHO010000302.1 GCA_023416545.1 Pseudomonadota bacterium | reverse complement strand
TGGCGAGGTGTCAAACACCCGATCCCATCCCGAACTCGGCCGTGAAAAGCCTCCGCGCCAATGGTACTGCGTCTTAAGACGTGGGAGAGTAGGTCGCCGCCAGGTCACTCAGGCTCAAGAGACGCCATAACCAAAGCAAATCCGCAGGCATCGGCACGACATCCATCACCCCATATCGAGACATCCGCGGGGTGGAGCAGCCCGGTAGCTCGTCAGGCTCATAACCTGAAGGCCGCAGGTTCATATCCTGCCCCCGCACCCAAGTTCACATCGCCCAAACACAGACAGACAAACCCCCATACCTCCCGCTCCTCCGCACAACGCCGAGGAGCGTTTTGCGTTTGGGGCTTCCGTGCCCAGTTCACCGGACGCCAGTCGACATGAAGTCGTTCCGGGCCGCCGCCAGAAACTGCTGCTCCATCAGATCGAAGACCTCCATGGACGCCATGATGTTGGCGAACGAGCCGTGCAACTGCAGTGTCGCCAGCTGGTGGCCGGGGGCTTGTCGAAGTCTCAAGCACTCAATGTAAACGTGCAGAGGGCCCGGACATGAGATCGCCCAGTGGGTGGCAAGTCGAGTGTCCAGGGCATCTCTGGAGTCGGTTGCGCCTCACATGTGCCGAATCTGGTGGGGCTTTCACATTCCTTCCCAGGTCAAAATACACGGGCACCGCTAATTCGCGGAGGACGGTCCTTGCTTATCTCTTCATCCGAACTTCCCCGAGAGCCCGAAGAGCAGTAGGTCGATACTGGCCGGCGGCAAGCTCCTGCACTATTCCGCTGTGCAGAATTGAATTTTGCAATTTCGCTTGAGTTCGTCTGCCGGTTTTGAGCATCCTCTGGGCGGAGGCTCTCGTCAGAGAGATGAATGACAAAGTGGAGGACATCGTGTCACTAAAACTATCCCTGGCCGCACTCGCGGTTACCGTTGCTCTTGGCGCTGCGCAAGCGCGTGCTGAAACGCTTCGCATGCTTTCCAGCTGGGATGAAAGCTACCCGGCCGTGCCCGTCTTCGCGCAGGGATATGCCAAAAAGGTCGCCGAAGCGTCCGACGGCGCTCTGGAGATCGGGATCCAGGGCCCTGAGGTCGTGCCGCCCTTCGAGCAGCTCCAGCCCACGTCTGTCGGGATGTTCGACCTGCTCTTCACCCACGGCGCATACCATCTCGGCGAAACATCGATGGCTTTCGGAATGGACGCCGTCGTCGACGATCCGCAGAAGCGCCGCGACAGCGGTCTCTACGACCTGATCGACAAGCACTATGCCAAGCACAACCTCAAGCTTCTTGGGGTCTTCTCCGCCGCTTCCGGCTATCACGTGCTGCTGCGCGAGCCGATCGGCGCAGACGGTGGTCTGGAAGGACGCAAGGTCCGCGCGTCGGGGACCTACCACGAGTTCATCACCGAGCTGAAAGGCGCCGTGGTGACCATGCCGGCGAGCGAAATCTATGCGAGCCTCGAGCGTGGCGTGGTCGATGGCGCTGCCTGGCCCGTCTTCGGGGCGATGGACTACAAGTGGAACGAGGTCGCCAAGTACATGACCCGTCCGACATTCGGCGTGAACAACCACTCGCTCTTCATCAATCTGGACAAGTGGAATGGTCTTACGCCTGAACAGCAGACCTGGCTGATGGAAGCCGCAAAGTCGCTCGAGGTCGAGGGGCGCGGCGAGTTCGAAACGATCTGGGCCAAGGAAGACCAGCGGATGGTCGACGCAGGGCTCGCCAAGACCGAGTTCGGCCCAGCCTATGCCGATAAGGTGGAAGCTATCTTCGCGCGGGGCGTCTGGAAGCAGGTCGAAGACAAGGCCGGCGACGATGGCAAGGCCATGCATGCCCTGGCCCTTGAAAAAGGCGTGACCGCGGAATAACCCCGGCCCATCTTCTGTAAGGTTGTTAAAAATGCTTGTCGGCGTCCTACGGCTGCACGATGCAGTCACACGCCTGACCTTCTGGATGGCGGCGGCGGCAGTGGCCTATCTCACTGTCGTCACCGCCGTGGAGGTTGGTGCGCGCTACCTGTTTCGGGCTCCCAGTGGCTGGGCACCGGATACCACTGCGGTATCCTTCGCGTTCATCGCCTTTCTCGCCGCGCCGGAAGTAACCCGGCAATCCGGTCACGCGGCCATGACGTTCATCGTCGAGCGATCCACGCCGGTGGTCGCATCGTTGCTTCGCCGACTCTCTCTCGCGCTGTCGATCCTCGTGTGCCTTCTCCTTGCGTGGTACGGGGTGATGGAATCCGCGCGGCAGATCCAGGGAAACATCACGATGATTGCCGTCCTGCCGATCCCGAAGTGGATCGTGACGCTTTCCATCGTCTATGGCCTGACGGGCATGGCCCTTTATTTCTTGCGCTCCCTGGTCGGTACCTTCCGGCCAGTACACGGGAAGGGTAACCGCTGATGGCATGGTATGTGTTCTTGAGTGGCGCCTTCATGCTGCTGCTCGCCCTATTTGCCTCCGGGCTTCCTGTCTTCATAGCATTCCTGGCGCTCAACCTGGTGGGACTGCTGGTCATCTCGGGCAATCTCAACGGGATCACGCTGATCATCAATTCGATGTACAGCACAAGCACCAGCCTATCTCTTGCGGCCATTCCGCTCTTCGTGCTGCTCGGTGAACTCCTGTTCCGCTCGGGCTCGGTAAAGATCCTCTTCGATGCCGTCGACGGCCTGGTTGGCAACGTTCGCGCGCGGCTCTACGTCGTGTCGATCCTGCTCTCCACGCTGTTCGGGGCGCTTTCTGGATCTGCCATGGCGGTTGCCGCCATGATGGGTTCGTCTTTGTGGCCCGAAATGCGACAACGGAACTATGACCTGAAGCTGTCGATGGGAACAATCCTCGCGGGGTCAAGCCTCGCTCCGATCATTCCGCCAAGCGTCATGGCGATCGTGCTCGGGATGCTGTCGAAGGTTTCGATCGCCTCGCTCCTGGTGGCGGGCATCCTTCCCGGCCTCCTCCTGTCGCTGCTCTTCCTGATCTACGTCGTCGTACGCACCCGCATCAACCCGGCGCTTGCTCCCGTGGGCCCCGCACGCTCCCTCACACTCGCGGACCGCGGCAGGCTGGTCTTTCGCGCCTTGCCGTTCATGATCATCATCGCCGTTATCCTGGGATTCATCCTTGCCGGGATCGCGACCCCGACAGAAGCGGCGGCCATGGGATGTGTCGCGGCTCTGATCGTATGCGGCATTTTCGGTACGCTCAGCTGGGAGACTATCAGCGGGGCGCTGAAGTCCACCGCATCGATCTCCGCGATGATCATGATCATCATGGCCTGCTCCGTTTCGTTCAGCCAGGTGCTCAACATGAGCGGTGCGACCACGCAGCTTGTGGTCGCCATGACCTCGCTCGCCCTGCCACTGGCGCTGATGTTCGTCATCCTGCAGGCGGTGCCATTCATCCTGTGCATGTTCATCGACCAGATCGCGCTGATGATCATGCTGGTGCCCCTCTACGTCCCGATCCTGAATGCGCTGGGTTTCGATCCCCTGTGGTTCTGGACGATCTTCCTGGTGAACATGTCCATCGGCGGTATCACGCCGCCCTTCGGCTACACTCTCTTTGCGCTGAAGGGCGTGGTGCCGGATGCGACGCTGGACGACATCTTCAAGTCGGCCGTGCCTTTCATTTTGATGTTCATCCTAGGCATGGCGCTCCTGGCAATCTTCCCGGGCATTATCTCCGTCCTTCCGGGGATGCTGTGAGCAACAGATAAGGAATAAGCATATGGATTTGGGTCTTCAGGGCCGGACAGCCCTCGTTCTCGGCGGCAGCCAGGGGCTCGGTTTCGCCTGCGCTGCTTCACTTGCGGCGGAAGGGGTAAAGGTGATCGTGAACGGTCGCGACGCTGAAAGGGCACAGGAGGCAGCGGCAACCATCGGAGGTCATGCGGTCATCGGGGACGTCGGTGTTCCTGAGGAGCGGGAGCGGATCTTTGCGGAAGCGCGCCAGCACGGTCGGATCGACATCCTCGTGACAAACGCAGGCGGCCCCCCGCCCGGACCGTTTGGCAGGCACGATCACGGCACCTGGCTGCGGGCGCTGGAGACGAACATGCTTGCCGCCATCGACTGCACTCGCCTGGCCCTTCCGGGCATGATCGACCGCGGCTTCGGGCGCATCGTCAACATTACGTCTTTCACCGTACGAGAACCCTATCCGAACATGGGCTTGGCGACGGGGGTTCGTGCGGGACTGACCGGTGCGATGGCTGCACTTGCCCGGGAGGTCGCCGACAAGGGGATCACTGTCAACAACCTCCTGCCGGGGCTGATGGATACCGGTGCCCTGAAACGGGTCTATGCTGCCCAATCGAAGGCCGAGGGCATCAGCGAGGACTATGCCAAGGAACGCATGTCGCTATCGGTGCCAATGAAGAGGCTGGGAACGGCGGACGACTTCGGTCCCGCCTGCGCGTTCCTGTGCTCGCCGCTGGCCAGCTACATCACGGCGCAGAACCTGACCATCGACGGCGGCCTTGTCCGGGCGCTTCTCTGACCTTTGAATACGGAATTTGCAGAATGAATCTGACCTCTGACACACTCGCGATAGGAGTCGTGGGCGCCGGCGCAATGGGTTCCGGTATCGCCCAGGTGGCCGCCGCTACCGGACGGAATGTCTATCTGTTCGACCAACGCGAGGGTGCCGCGGCTTCCGCGCGCGACAAGATACTGGCGCAATTGGACAAAAGGATTGCGGCCGGTAAGGCGAGCGCCGAAGATCGCCGGATCCTCGAGACCAACATCCTCGTTGCCCGCGCCATCGACGATATGAGGACTTGCGGCCTGGTCGTCGAAGCGATCGTTGAAGATCTCGCCGCAAAGCGCGACCTATTCGGGCAACTGGCGGCACTGGTTGCGCCGGACACCGTCCTGGCGTCGAACACATCCTCGCTGCCGATAGGCGCCATTGCCGCATCCGTTCCTCATCCGCAACGGGTTGTCGGCATGCATTTCTTCAATCCCGTTCCATTGATGAAGCTTGTCGAGATCATTCCGTCTCCCGAGACTGACGAAGCGGTCGTCACGGGCCTGATGGAGCTTGCCAGGCAGATGGGCCAGGTGCCAGTGCAGGTTCGGGACACGCCCGGCTTTCTCGTCAATTTCGGCGGGCGTGCCTACACCACAGAAGCGCTGGCCCTGGTGCACGAAACAGTTGCTACGCCGGCTCAGATCGACGCAGTCATGCGCGATTGCTGCGGCTTCCGCATGGGGCCGTTTGAGCTTATGGATCTCACCGGCATGGACGTGAACTTTCCGGTGACGGAATTCGTACACCGCAGCCATTTCTACGACGCAAGGCTACGATCGACCCCCTTGCACCGGTATCTGAGGGAGACGGGAAGACTTGGCCGAAAGACCGGCCGCGGCTTCTTCGACTATCGGGGTGGCTCACCGGCTGCGCAAGAGGAGCAGCAGATTTCGGTGGCGCCAGCCGACAAGATCGTGGTGCCTGGATCAACGCCGGAACTCATGCGCCTCGTTTCCGAATACCAGGTGGAGGTGCTTGCGCATGATGACGGCGCGTCACCGATCCTCGCAGCGCCGATTGGGGAGGATTGCAGTGCGCTCGCCTCACGGCTCGGACTTGATCATCGGAGGCTGGTCTCCCTCGATCTCCTGGCAAATACCGACAAGCGGATAACGATAATGTCGGCGCCTGGCGCGGATGCCGCGATTCGGGACCGCGTGACGGCCATGCTGGTGCAGAAGCGCTCCGTTACTGCGATTGCCGATTCTCCTGGTTTCATCGCGCAACGGATCTGCGCAATGGTGGCCAACCTGGGGTGCGAGATGGCGCAGATCGGGCTTGCTGAGCCGACGGACATTGACCTCGCCATGCGCCTCGGTCTCAATTACCCCTCGGGTCCCCTGGAGATGGCAGACGCCTACGGCGTAAAGAAAATGCATACCATCATGACGCAGCTTCACCAGCTTACCGGCGATGACCGCTATCGGCCAAGCCAGTGGTTGCGTCGCCGCGCTCAGCTCAACCTTTCAGCCCTGTCTGCCTGAGGCTATGCCCCGGGACGGGAACTACGACCGAGGGCCTGAGCGACATCCCGCAAGGCCTCCGCAAGGGGGCCGAACATCATACGCTCGGTGACGCTGCCGGTCGCGATCGGTATCGTCACCGCCGCACTCTCTGTTTCAGTCCGCACGGCAATCGCGACGCCTCCGATGCCTGGACGCCACAGATCCCTGACGATGCAAATGCCTTCGTCCGTGGCGCGCGCAAGGGCCTCGTTGAACGCCGCGAGATCACCCTCTCGCTGATTGATATAGGACCGGACTCTGGCGGCAAGGGTGCGCCGCTCATGTTCTGGTGCAGCGGCCAGCAGCGCGATGCCTGCGGCGGAAACGGCGATCGGCAACCGTCCTCCCATCGCCAGGCGCACTGACACCATCCCGCTGCCGGCCACGACCTCGACGAAAGTGATGTGAAGCCCGTCACGTATGGCAAGTGCTGCCGTCTCGCCGGTCCTTTCCGCAAGCTGTTTCAGATGTGGGCGTGCCCGGTCGATCAGGGACATGCCCGCAAGGACCGGATAGCCGAGAGCGAGATTTTTGGGCGTGAGTTCATACGTGCGATGCGGTGCTGTCTGACGTGTGTAGCCAAGGGCGGTCAGCGTGTGGGTGAGGCGGCACACCGTGGAGGGAGGCAATTGGGTCGCCTTTGCAAGTTCGCTGGTACTGAGCGGCCTGGGCGCCCGCGACAAGGCTTCCAGGATCGCCAAACCACGCGCCAAAGCGTCCACGAACTGCCGGTCGCCGTCTGCCACTGAAACTCCTCCATTATTCCGCTCTGCGGAACTGCATTCTGCAGAAACGATTTGCTAATACCATCTCCATGAAACAAAGTCACCACCCGTCAGGACGGTCGAGGAGTACCGCGACGACGCGTTCAACCTGGCCTGTGTGCCGAAATACTGGAGGATCCAGAAGGAATGTTGACCGGTGATATGCTGCGCCGTTCCGCCGAGCGTTTTCCGCGCAAACCCGCCGTCCTGTGGCAGGGCACGACGCTGAGCTACGCCGAGCTCGATGCGCGGGCAAACCAGCTTGCCAACGCGCTTCTCGATCGTGGGCTGCGCAAGGGTGCGAAGGTCGGCATCGTCTGCCGCAACCGCACCGAGTATGCGGTCACCTTCTTCGGCGTGGCCCGATCCGGTGGCATTCTGGTGAATGTGTCCGTCCTCTACGCGCCTGAAGAACTGCAGTTCGTGCTGAACAAGGCGGATATCGAGGTTCTGCTGATCGAAGACCGCTTTTGCGAGAAGCTTGACGAGATTCGCGATCAGTTGCCGAAGCTGAAAACTGTCTTTGTTATCGGTGGAGCGAGTGACAAGGCGGAAAGCTTCGATGGCCTGGTGGCGTCAGGCGCGCGGCAGCCGCCGTCCGTTGAGGTCGCCGAGGATGATCCGTTCTGCATGACCTATACCGGCGGAACCACCGGGCGACCAAAGGGCGTCCTGACAAGCCACAGGAACCGGGCCATCACCGCTCACACTGTCATGGTCGAAGAGGCGATCGATGAACGCGACGTCGTGGGTATTGTCACGCCAATGTTCCATGTCGCCGCGTTGAACATCATGTTTCAACCGGCCATCCTAGCGGGGGCGACGGTAACGCTTCTGTCCAAGTGGAGCGTGACCGACTTCGCGTCCATGGCGCGCGAAACCGGCATGACTGCAGCATTCATGGTTCCTACCCAGGCCGCCATGGTCATTTCCGACGCCGGGTTCGATCCCTCGAATTTCCAGACCTGGACGAAACTGTCCTTTGCCGGCGCCCCGATGCCGGACTGGGTGCAGCGGGACCTCCTGAAAAAGCTGCCTTCCCTGAAGCTCACTCAGATCTACGGCCAGTCGGAGGTCGGCGTCCTGACCTCGCTTCGCCATTGGTACTTGCCGGAGAAGCTCTCCTCGATCGGGCGTCAGGCCTACAATGTGGACGTGGCGGTCGTTGATGCCGCCGGCGTGCCAGTCAAGCCTGGCGAAATCGGCGAGATCGTGTCGCGCGGCGAAAACGTCATGCTCGAATATTACAACGAGCCCGAGCAGACGGCCTCCTTTTTCCGACACGGCTGGGGCTGGACCGGCGATCTCGCGACGATTGACGAAGAGGGCTTCATCACTCTGGTCGATCGCTCCAAGGATATGATCATCTCGGGGGGCGAGAACGTCTACCCCAAGGAGATCGAGAATGTCCTCTATGAGCTCCCTGCCGTAGCGGAGTGCGCCGTCTTCGGCGTTCCGGATGATAAATGGGGCGAAGTGCCGGCAGCCTATCTTCTCCTTCACCCGGGCGCGCAGCTTTGCGAGCAGGAGGTTATCGACCACTGTGCCGAGCAACTCGCGCGCTTCAAGCGGCCACGACTGGTCAAGTTCGTGGCCAGCTTCCCGAAGACGCCCATTGGTAAAATCCAGAAAAACATCCTTCGCGAGCCCTACTGGAAGGACCGGGAGAAGAAGATATGAGTGAGTATTTCGCTGACTACAAACGGCTCAAGTTCGACTGGCCGGACGAGCGCATCCTGCGCATCACGATGGAGAACCCGGGACGGCTGAACTCGGCCGACGCCGTCATGCACGGCGAACTCGTGCGGGTGTGGCGTGACATCGATGCTGAAAGCAAGGTCTCCGCTGTGATCATCCGGGGTGCCGGCGAGGCGTTTTCCTCCGGAGGCGATCTCGATCTCGTCAAGGAGATGACGGAAGACTTCGGAACCCTGACACGCGTCTGGAAGGAAGCTCGGGACCTCGTCTACAACATTATCAATTGTTCCAAGCCCTTGGTCTCCGCGATGCAGGGCCCCGCAGTCGGCGCTGGCCTCGTTGCGGGAGTGCTGGCAGACATCTCGATTGCAGGCAGGACCGCCCGCATCATCGATGGGCATACTCGCCTAGGCGTCGCGGCAGGAGATCATGCGGCAATCGTATGGCCACTGCTCTGCGGCATGGCGAAGGCGAAGTACTACCTCATGCTGTGCGAGGCGGTAAGCGGCGAGGAAGCCGAGCGTATCGGTCTCGTATCGCTCTGCGTCGATGATGCCGAGGTTCAGGACAAGGCACTCGAGGTCGCCCGCAAGCTGGCGCGAGGCTCACCGACGGCGCTCCGCTGGACAAAATATGCCCTCAACAACTGGTATCGCATGGCCGGCCCAACATTCGATACGTCCCTGGCGCTGGAGTTCATGGGGTTCATGGGGCCGGATGCGCGCGAGGGGCTTGCCTCGCTTCGCGAGAAGCGCCGTCCGAACTTCAATCAAGACTGCCCTTTGTAAGAAAGGCCATACAATGTCACACGGAAGACAGGCCTATATCTGCGCCGGGCTGCGCACGCCGATCGGGCGCTACGGCGGTGCGCTTGCCACTTTCCGGCCCGATGACCTCGGCGCCCATGTCATCGGCAGCCTGATGACGCAGCTTCCACAGTCGGTCTCGGAAGGGATCGACGACATCTACTTCGGGTGCGCCAATCAGGCGGGCGAGGACAACCGTAACGTCGCGCGCATGTCGGGTCTGCTTGCCGGACTTCCGGTGAGTGTGCCGGGCGTGACTTTGAACCGACTTTGCGGTTCTGGGCTTGATGCAGTCGGTCAGGCCGCGAGAGCGATCAAGGCAGGCGAAGCCGACCTCATCATTGCCGGGGGGACGGAGAGCATGTCTCGCGCTCCATTCGTCTTAGGCAAGGCCGAAACCGCATTTTCGCGTTCCGCGGAAATATTCGACACCACGATAGGCTGGCGCTTTGTCAATCCGGCGCTGCAGAAGCAGTTCGGAATCGACTCCATGCCGGAGACGGCGGAGAATGTCGCCGAGGACTTTTCCATTTCGCGGGAGGATCAGGACAGGTTCGCATTGCGTTCGCAACAAAGAGCCGCCCGTGCGATCGCCAGCGGCCGGATCGCTCGGGAGATAACACCCTTGACGAAGCAGCAGCGCCGCGGCGATCCCATCGTAATCGACAAGGACGAGCATCCCCGGGAAACCACGATAGAACAATTGGCAAAGCTCGGAACGCCCTTCCGCGAACGCGGTACGGTGACCGCCGGCAATGCCTCCGGCGTCAACGACGGAGCCGCCGCCCTTCTCATCGCATCAGACCGGGCCATCGAACACCATGGCCTCACTCCGCTTGTCCGGATAACCGGTCTGGCGACCGCCGGCGTTGCTCCTCGCATCATGGGTATCGGACCCGTTCCGGCCACGAAGAAGCTGCTCGATCGTCTGGGCCTGACGATTGGCGACATCGATCTGATCGAATTGAACGAAGCCTTCTCTGCTCAGGGGCTCGCGGTATTACGCCAGCTCGGCTTGCCGGACGATGCAGACCATGTGAACCCCAATGGCGGCGCGATCGCCTATGGGCACCCGCTGGGCATGTCCGGGGCACGGCTCGCTCTGACGGCTGCGATCGAACTTGCAGACGGGCGCGGCAAGAACGCCCTGTGCACCATGTGCGTCGGGGTCGGGCAAGGGATCGCACTGACACTGGAGGCCGTTCGATGAGCACGATCCTGATCGAGCGGATCAGCCCCGCCATTGCGCTCGTGCGGCTCAACCGTCCGGAAGTGCGCAATGCACTTAACCTCAGCATCCGACAAGAACTCGCCACGGCCTTCCGCGACTTCGTCGACGATACGGAATTGCGCTGCGTCGTTCTGACGGGTGACGAGCGGTCGTTCGCGGCCGGCGCCGATATTGCCGATATGTCGCGCATCGACGCCATCGAGATGTATCACCGGCATACTGAACGCCTATGGGCTGCGGTCGGCGATTGCCCCGTGCCGGTGATCGCAGCCGTCAACGGCTTCGCGCTCGGAGGGGGGCTTGAGCTTGCAATGCATGCCGACATTATCGTCGCTGGCCGCCACGCCAAGCTCGGCCAGCCGGAGGTAAATGTGGGCATCATGCCGGGCGCCGGAGGCACCCAGCGCCTGACGCGAGCGGTGGGAAAGTTCAAGGCGATGCTCATGTGCCTCACCGGCGAGATCGTGTCCGGCGAGGAAGCTTTCGCGATGGGGCTGGTCAGCAAGGTGGTTGACGATGACAAGGTGCTGTCCGAGGCGCTGACCTTGGCCGAACGAGTTGCCCTGATGCCGCCGATCGCCATCGCGCAGATCAAGGAGGTCATCCTGCTGGGCGCCGACGCTCCGCTGAGCGCAGCACTGGCCATGGAACGCAAGGCTGTGCAAGTGCTGTTCGCCAGCCGGGACAAGGCTGAAGGCATGTCCGCCTTCCTGGAAAAACGCCGTCCTGTCTATGAGGGCAAGTAATTGTCCCATTCACTGGTCAGCCTGCAACGGGAAAACGGTATCGCTCGGTTGACGATCGAGCGGCCGCAGAAGCTCAATGCACTGACAGTGCCGCTCCGCAACGAGCTTCTCGATGCGCTTGCTACGGTCGCGGCAGACGATCAGACGCGGTGTGTCATATTGTCCGGCCGCGGGCGCGCCTTTTGCACGGGTCAAGACCTGGATGAAAGAGCGCCGATACTGGATGGCCAAGACATGGATCTCGGCAAAGCACTGGAAGAGGGCCTCAACCGCGTAATTCTGGCCCTTGTCAACCTGCCCCAACCGGTCATCGCGGCGGTCCAGGGCGCCGCGGTGGGGGCGGGAGCTAGCCTCGCTCTTGCCTGCGATATCGTGATAGCCGCAGAGGACGCCAGCTTCCATTTCAGCTTCGCCAAGATTGGTCTTTCGGGCGACAGCGGCGCGACGTGGCTGCTGCCGAAGAAGATTGGTCCGGCTCGGGCCTCACGCGTCCTGCTCTTTGGGGAAGCCATCACGGCGCGGATCGGGGAAGAGTGGGGCGTCGTCGGAAAGGTCGTACCGGCGGATCAGCTCTTGGAAGTCACGATGCGTGACGCGGAGAAGATCGCCAGTCTCTCCGCCGTATCGACGCAATCAATCAAGAAGCTGCTGATCGCGGCACCGACGAATTCACTTGCGGATCAACTTGCGCTGGAGTCCCTGAAGCAGGCGGAAGCTGGTCGAAGCGCAGCCTACAAAGACAGCTTGGCTGCGTTCCTGCGTCGCGGATAATTCCGGCGCTGTGGCGGATGGCGACCTTATCGCCGATGGTGAGACAGAGAATGCCACGGTGTAGCAACCTCCCTCAGGAGGGAGCAAGCTTCGCTCGGCCACGGGTTTGGTCCGTCCGGGAGAACTTTTGCAGCATTGCCTCGACGTTTCCGCTAATCAATGCTGGGAGCGTTCGCCGACGCCCGGCGTTGGCTCGCCTGATGGCAATCTCGACGT
>JAEZHO010000018.1 GCA_023416545.1 Pseudomonadota bacterium | reverse complement strand
CCGAGAAGATGGCCTTCATCGTCCGCCACACGTCGGGCATCGTCTGCGCACCGATGCCGCGCGAGGAAGCCAAGCGGCTCAACCTCAACGCCATGGTTGCCGAAAACGACAGCGCGCACACGACCGCGTTCACGGTGACCGTCGATTTCAAGCACGGCACGACCACAGGGATTTCGGCCGAGGACCGGACGCTCACCGTCCGCAACCTTGCAAACCCGAATGTCGGCCCGGCGGACTTCGTGCGTCCCGGCCACATCTTCCCGCTCGTCGCGCGCGAGGGCGGTGTGCTGATGCGCTCCGGCCATACGGAAGCAGCCGTCGATCTCTGCAAGCTTGCGGGCCTGCCGCCGGTCGGCGTCATCTGCGAACTCGTCAACGACGACGGAACCGTCACCCGCGGCGCCCAGGTCACCGAGTTCGCCGAGAAGCACGGCCTGAAGCAGGTTTCCGTGGCCGACCTCATCGCCTACAGGCAGCGCAAGGAAACCCTGATCGAGCTGCAGTCGAGCTTCGACGTGGCGACGCGCTACGGCAAGGCCAAGGGCCATGCCTATTCCCTGCCCTGGGACCCGATGCAGCACGTCGCGATCATCTTCGGCGACATCCGCGACGGCGTCGACATTCCGGTGCGGCTGCATCTGGAGAACGTGGCGGCCGATGTCTTCGGCGCCCAGCGCCCCCTCGACACCTACATGGAGAAGATCGCGACCGAGGGACGCGGCGTGATCATCTATCTGCGCGAAGGTTCGGTCGGCGTCGGCCAGAAGGACCACGGCCGCAAGTACCGCCAGGACCAGGAAGCCCACGAGCAGGCCCAGGCGCGCGAAAGCGAATGGCTGGAAATCGGCCTCGGCGCACAGATCCTCAAGGATCTCGGGATCACCTCCATCAAGCTTCTGACCCGCAGCGAGCGGCACTATGTCGGCCTGGAGGGTTTCGGCATCCGAATTACCGAGACGGTGATCTGCTGAGGCCTGCCGGCCTCAGCCCCGCCAGCCGTCGAGGAAGCTGACCCGCCCGACCCCGGCGAAACGCGCGACACGCGAAAGCTCGGCCTCCAGCCGTTCCAGCCTGCCGCTCGATGCCCTCACCCCGGGCTCCAGCCACAGCCGCCTGACGTCGAGCGAGCCGGCCTTGCGGTCCGCCTTCATGTCGATGCGGCCGATCATCCGGTCTCCTTCCAGCAGCGGGAAGACGTAGTAGCCGTACTGGCGCATCGGTTCGGGCACGAAGATTTCTATCCGGTAGCTGAAATCGAACAGCCGTTCGGCCCGGTTGCGGTCGCGCAACAGCGGATCGAAGGGGCTCAGCACCCGGATGCGGCCCGGAGGCGCGGGAGCGGCCTGCGCCAGGTCGGGGAAATCGTGGAAGGCATGGGCTGCCCGCGGCCTGCCGCCATTGGCGCTCTCGATCACCACCTCGGTCAGTTCGTCGCGGTGGGCAGTGACCCAGTCCTTTGCCTCCTGCGGGCCGACCAGGGCCCAGAACGCGGCGATCTCGCCGGATGTCGCAAATCCCAGCCGCTGCAGCGCGCTGCGGCAGGCCCAGTCAACGAACTCCTCGGGACTGACCTCCGGCTCGTAATGACGGGTGGGAAGCACCCTCTCCGTCAGGTCGTAGATCTTCTGGAAATTCACCCGCCCGGCAATCGCCAGCTTTCCCGTGTGCCAGTAGTATTCCAGCGCCGTCTTGCTCGGATGCCAGTTCCACCAGCCGCCGGACTTGTGCTCCTCAGCCTTCACCTCACGGGCCATGATCGGGCCGCACTCGACGATGCGCCGGTAGGTTTCCTCGAAGGCGCTGTCGAAATCCTCGCCCTGCCATTTGCGCCAGCGTTCGCCGATCGCGGCCTCGCGGCGCACGAAACGGTGCTTCCAGTAGCGGAAGAAGGCCGACGGGATGACCGATGCATCGTGCGTCCAGTGCTCGAAAAGCTCGCCTTCCTTCTCCAGGAGTTGCCGCAGGTGCTCGCGCCGGTAGGTCTGGTTGCGGGAGAACAGGATCATGTGGTGGGCGCGCTCGACGGTCGCGATACTGTCCACCTGCACGAAGCCGAGCTTGTCAATGAGGCTCATGAGCCCCGCCTTGTCGAGGCTGCGGGAGGGCGGCAGGGAGAGGCCCTGCCGTTCGAGGAATATCCACCGCGCCTGCTGGTTGGGGATGAGAATCGCCATGCCGGGAGAGTAGGGCGAGAACGGACACAGTTCAATGTTCACGTTCTGTTTTGCATTCCCCTCCCCCCGCATCCGTTCTATAGGAGCCTGACAGGCAAGAGGACGCGCGGTTGGACGTCAGATTTGTTCAGGCAGGAGCGAGCTTCGAAGGGCGCGTGGCGGTCCATCCCTCGACCCTCTCGCTCTCGGAGCGCCGCATCGGCATCATCGGCCTCAACGGCTCGGGCAAGACCACCTTCGCGCGGATGATCAACGGCCTCGTGCAGCCGAGCGAAGGCCTCGTCACGGTCGATGGGCTCGACACGGCCTCGGACGGCGACGCGGTTCGCGGCAAGGTCGGCTTCATCTTCCAGAACCCGCAGAACCAGATCATCCTGCCGATCCTGCGCGAGGACATCGAACTCGGTCTTCGCAGCCGCCGGCTGGCCCGGAGCGAGGTGCAGGCCCGGGTCGACGGCGTGCTTGGACGCTTCGGCATCGCGCATCTGGCGGACCGTCGGGTGCACGAACTGTCCGGCGGCGAACTGCAGCTTGCGGCGCTTGCCTCCGTCCTCGTTACCGAACCGGCGCTTGTGATCCTCGACGAGCCGACGAACCAGCTCGACCTGCGCAACCGCCGCCTCGTCCAGGAAACGATCGACCGCCTCGAGGAGCACGTCCTCGTCATCAGTCACGACCTGGAACTCATCGAGACCTTCGACCGCGTGCTGCTCTTCCACGAGGGAAGGATCCTGGTGGACGGACCGCCCGACGATGCGATCGGTCGCTACCGGGAGATCGCCGCGTGCTGAACTCGCTCTACGTGGAGGGCGACAGCCGGCTTCACCGGCTTCCCGCGGGGCCGAAGCTCCTGCTCGTTCTCTTCGTGAGCCTAACCGTCTTCCTGACGCGCTCCCCGCCCGTGCTCGGCGCCGGCGCGATTGCGGCACTCGGCCTCTACGCCTCCACGGGCATCGGCGCGAGGGCCGGATGGGTCCGGCTGCGACCGGTCCTCCTGACCATTGCCGTCGTGGCGCTCGCAACGGTGCTTCTCGGCTCGGCCGAAGAGGGGATCGTCGCGCTTCTTCGTCTGACGACCCTGATGCTGGTCGCCGCAGCCGTCACCGCGACGACGACGGTTGGGGCGTTCATAGACGTGGTCAGCCGGGCGGCACGGCCGCTGGAGCGGCTCGGCTTCGTGCGGGCGGACGACATCGGCCTTGCCGTCGGCCTCGTCATCCGCTTCGTGCCGGAGGTCCTGTCGCGCTACGATATCCTGAAGCAATCGCATCGGGCCCGCGGGCTTAGGCTGCGCCCGACGACGGTCCTCGTCCCGCTGATGATACAGACGCTGAAGGCGGCGGATGAAATCGCCGCCGCCATTGACGCCCGCGGCATCCGCGCGCACAAACAGCCGACCGAAAACCAGGAGCGTCCCACATGAGCAGTCGCGATCTCGTCCTTGCCGCCCTTTTCGCCGCGATCATCGTTGCGTTGGGCCTGTTGCCGCCGATCATGCTCGGCTTCATACCGGTTCCGATCACCGCGCAGTCCCTGGGCGTCATGCTGGCCGGCGTGGTTCTCGGCGCGCGGCGTGGAACCATTGCAGTGCTGCTCGTGCTCCTGCTTGCCGCCATCGGCCTGCCGGTGCTGTCGGGCGGACGCGGCGGGCTTGCCGTCTTCGCGGCGCCGACAACCGGCTTCCTGATCGGCTGGGTATTTGCCGCCTTCGTCACCGGCTATCTTTCGGAACGCTTCGTCCGCAGCTCTCAGGGCGCGATCGCGCAGACCGCCGGCTTCTTCGTCGCCGCCGTCGCCGGCGGGGTGGTCGTGCTCTACCTCTTCGGGATCACCTATCTCGCCATCGTTTCCGGCCTCGGTTTCGAGAAGGCCTTCATCGGCTCGATGGCCTTCATTCCCGGCGACCTCGTCAAGGCAGGCGTTGCGGCCCTTGCCGGCCGCGCGGTGATGGCCGGCTATCCGCTGCTGCCCGCCCGGGCCTGATCGTCAGGCGGGGACCTCCGGGTGCACCCGCCGCGACGTCACTTCGCCGGAACCACGTCGAGCCGGGTTCCGGCATACCAGTCGGCGAGTGCCCTGATATCGGCGTCGCCGAGACCGGCGGCGATCTCCGACATGATCTCGTGCCTGCGCTTGCCCATCCGGAACGCCTTCAGCTGGGTATCGATATAGATCGCGTTCTCTCCCGCAAGGTTCGGCGCATCCTCGACGGTCGCCAGACCGTCCGCCCCATGGCAGGCGACGCAGGCCTCCGGCGCCATGGCTTCGTTCCGGTCCGGCGGCAGGGATGCCGTGGCACTGTGGGACGAATACCAGGCGGCGAGATCGGCGATCGACTGGTCGTCCAGTCCCTTGGCCACCACCGACATCATTTCGTGGGTACGGGTGCCGTCGCGGAACGCGGTCAACTGCCGCGACAGGTAGGCGGCGCTCTCCCCGCCGATATGCGGAGCGACCGGGATGCGGGCGACCCCGTCGATCCCGTGACAGGTCCGGCACATGCCGGCCTTCCGGAGACCGGCCTGCGGATCGCCCGGTTGCTGGGCCCCGGCAGCCGGACCCTGGACGACTAGCATTCCGCCGCCCAGGATCGCGAGGAGCGCTCCCCGCATCAATTGCCCTCGTAGGAGATGCGATAGAGGGCGCCGGCGAGGTCGTCGGAAACGAGAAGCGAGCCGTCCCGCAACTGCGCGACGTCCACCGGGCGTCCCAGATATTCGCCGTTCTCGTCGATCCAGCCATCGGCGAAGGTTTCGGTCGTCGCCTTGCCGTCGCCATCGACGAAGGTCACCATCACGCGCGCCCCGACGGGCGTGGTGCGGTTCCAGGAGCCGTGCTGCGCCGAGAAGATCGCGTTCCTGTAGCGCTGGGGGAACATGCCGCCGGTATAGAAGGTCATGCCGAGGTCGGCGGCATGCGCATCCATCTCCGCCGCCGGCATGACCACTTCGACCGGCACCTCCTGGCCTTCGTATTCCGTCGTGCGGATGGAGCCG
>JAEZHO010000237.1 GCA_023416545.1 Pseudomonadota bacterium | reverse complement strand
GTCGGCGCGTCGCTCTAAGTCTCGGTCTCCCGTGAAGATGAGGAGACCGAATGTCGCTGCCCAATGAAATGCGTTACGTCGAGCTTTCGGGCTTCGGAGGTCCGGAAGTGATGCAACTGGCAACCGGCCCGGTGCCGCGGCCTCGGCCGGGCGAGGTGGTCGTCCAGGTGGAGGCGGCCGGCGTCAATCGCCCCGATGTCGCCCAGCGGAGCGGAACCTATCCGCCGCCGAAGGACGCAAACCCCGTTCTCGGCCTCGAGGTCGCGGGCAGGGTGGTCGCGGTCGGCGAAGGAGTGAATGACGTCGCGATCGGAGATCAGGTCTGCGGTCTCGCCAATGGCGGCGGCTATGCGGAATTCTGCGCGCTGCCGGCCGGTCAGGTCCTTCCCTTTCCGACAGGCTATGACGCGGTAAGGGCGGCCGCCCTGCCGGAAACCTTCTTCACCGTCTGGGCCAATCTCTTCCAGATGGCAGGACTGACGGAAGGCGAGAGCGTTCTCGTCCACGGCGGTTCCAGCGGCATCGGCACGACCGCGATCCAACTCGCCACCGCCTTCGGCGCGACGGTCTACGCGACGGCCGGCTCGGCGGAGAAATGCCGCGCCTGCGAGACGCTCGGCGCCAGGCGGGCGATCAACTACTGCGAGGAGGACTTCGTCGAGGTCGTCAAGGCCGAAACCGGCAAGAAGGGCGTCGATATCATCCTCGACATGGTCGGCGCCGACTACTTCAACCGGAACCTCACCGCGCTTGCCCGCAACGGCTGCCTGTCGATCATCGCCTTCCTCGGCGGTTCGCTTGCGGAGAAGGCCAATCTCTCGCCGATCATGGTCAAGCGCCTGACCGTGACCGGTTCAACGATGCGCCCGCGCACGGCGGAGGAAAAGCGTGCCATTCGCGATGAGTTGAGGAGTGAGGTCTGGCCCCTGCTGGAGGCGGGCACCGTGGCACCCGTTATCCACGCCGTCCTGCCGTTCGAGGAGGTGAGGGAGGCGCACCGGCTGATGGAAACGAGCAGCCATATCGGCAAGATCATCCTCGACCTGCGCCGCTGATTCAGGGGAGCGTGCGAATGGTAAGCGCGTCCGGTTGCGGCGCAACTCACTTACCTGCGGGCCTGTTTACATATCGTGCCTTGCTTGCGTGCGCCGCAGCACCTACCTTCAGGTTGTGTTCAACGTAATGAAAGGAAGGTGATCCAATGTCGAGTGAGATTTCGGTCTGCGTTTCGAACTTTGGAAAGGTGACGGTCTCGACGGGGCAGCCCTCGACCTGAACGCATCTTCCTGCGGGCGCCTCGCGCGTCCGGGTTCGCTTAACCGGACCAAGCTCATGGAAGGGCCGCTCGCGCGGCCCTTTTCCGTTTCCGCCCTCTGGCGGGTCCGGCAACGCAACCAATGCGTTTAATGCATGGCTGGACTGATTATTGTGCGCTTTTTGCGCAGCTCGTCCCGATCTATAGAGACGTCATCGAAGCAGACATGAGGGCCGATCCTTTGGCCGCCATGCTTCGGAACGCCCACGAAAGGGGTCTGTCATGAACGTCCTTCGCAGTTTCAACACCTGGCGCCAATACCGCCGCACCGTAGCCGAACTGAGCCGGATGACTCCGCGTGACCTCAGTGACGTCGGAATTTCCCGGTCCGATATCCATCGCGTCGCCCGTCAGGCTTCCGGCCTCTGATCGAGCGCTCCGCGCATGGTTCTGTGAACGCCCGCAGCCGCGGGCGTTTTGCATTTCCGGCTTGCCGCTAAAGCCCGATCCGCCCCACCGCCGGAAGCTTGATGCCGGACCTCGAAATGTCGAGACCTGCCACGAGGCCGAGGAAGTGAAGCTCCAACCCGCTGCGAACGCCGGCAGAGACGCCGAGCAGGCCGCCGAGCGTCAGGTGCACGTCGCGCCAGTCCGCATCCACATGGATAAAATCCCCGTCCGGCAGGTAGTCCCGTCCCACCGCGTGCGGCGGCAGCACCGTGTCGAGTTCGGGCACGTTGCGCAGCACGAAGGCGACGAAGGTGTTCGAGTTCGGCCCCGGGAAGATCCGGTATCCGCCCGGTTCCGCGTAGGGGTAGGCGGCAATGGCGCCTTCCACTTTCGGGATCAGCAGCTCCGCCTCCACCCCCGTCACCGACGTCACGAGCTGCGGCGGGTTGGAGTACCAGTAGGCGTCCGGCGGCCGATGATTGCGCCGGATCGGCGATCCCCATCCGACCTTGTCGTAGCGCGTATAGCTTTCCGCGCCCTTCTCCTTGGTGACGATCCAGGCATGGCTGGAGACGGCGCCCTTGAGGCCGCCGGTCGTCGCCGAGAAGACGTAGATCGCGGCCTCCTCGCTGGCGGCGGGTTCCGGAAGAAGACCGGCGGACGACCAGCGCGCCTCGCTCCAGCGCCCCGGTCGATCCTGGATCGCCCACCATCCGGCCGATGCGAAGGTCGGCAGCAGGTAGACGACGAAGATGACCAGAAGCAGCCGCTTCACTGATTTCATGCAAGTACCCCGTGCAAGTGGCGCCGCAGTCGGCTAAGACCGATTGAAACCAAGAATTCCAGGGCCGGCCAATGCAAAACCCCGTTACCGTCGAAGTCACCCGCGGCAGCATCGTCGAGAGCCGCCATCGCGGCATGGGCATCGTCGTGGACGGCGACGGCAGGACGGTCTTCTCCTTCGGCGAGACGGATAGCGCCGTCTTCCCGCGGTCCGCCTGCAAGGCGATGCAGGCGCTGCCGCTGGTGGAAAGCGGCGCGGCGGACGCGTTTTCCTTCGGCGACCGCCAACTGGCGCTCGCCTGCGCCTCCCATTCCGGCGAGGACGAGCATGTCGCGCTCGCCGCCTCAATGCTGGAGCGCGCCGGCCGTGATGCCTCCGCGCTGGAATGCGGCGCCCACTGGTCGACCGACCAGGCGACGCTCATCCACCAGGCCCGCACGCGCGACAAGCCCACGTCCCTGCACAACAACTGCTCCGGCAAGCACTCGGGCTTCGTCTGCACCTGCGCCCATGTCGGCTACGAGGTCGAGGGCTATGTCGGTTACGACCATCCGCTCCAGGCCGATATCCGCGGCGTCATGGAAAGCCTGACCGGCGCCACGCTCGGCCACGACAACTGCGGCATCGACGGCTGCTCCATCCCCTCCTATGCGGTTCCCCTGAAGGGACTTGCCCACGGCTTTGCCCGCATGCTGACCGGGACGGGGCTGGAACCCGATCGCGCCCGGGCCTCGCGCCGCCTGATCAATGCCTGCATGGCGGAGCCCTTCTATGTCGCCGGCACCAAGCGCGCCTGCACGAAGCTCATGAAGGTCGCTCCCGGCAGGATCTTCGCCAAGACCGGCGCCGAGGGCGTCTTCGTCGCCGCACTTCCCGAACAGGGCCTGGCCATGGCCGTGAAATGCGAGGACGGCACGACGCGCGCCGCCGAGGCGATGATCTTCGCGCTGATCGCCCGCTATTTCGACAATGCCGGCGAGACCCACCAGACGCTGATGGCGATGGCGAACAAGTCCATGAAGAACTGGAACGGCATCCATGTCGGCGACATTCGTGTCACCGACGCGCTGTTTGCCTGAACGGCAACGGTATCCTTCATCCCGCCGCCTCGCGTCGGGTCTTGATCCGGGCTCCGATGACGCCAGATGATCGGCATCACGGATGGAGGATCTTGATGTACACGCTGTTCTATTCCCCGCATGCCTGTTCGCTCGCCAGCCACATCGCACTGGCGGAATCCGGTCTTCCCTACGAGGTGCGGCGGGTAAACTTTGCCGAGAACGAACAGCGTTCCGCCGAATACCTGAAGCACAATCCGAACGGGCGCGTCCCGGCGCTGGTGACGGAGAGGGGCACGCTCATCGAAAACCCCGCCATCCTCGCCTTCGTCGCCCAGGCGGCGCCGCAGGCAAGGCTGGCGCCGCTCGACGACCCGATCGAGTTTGCCCGCATGCAGGGCTTCAACAGCTTCATCGCCTCGTCGCTGCACGTCGCCTACGCCCACAACAAGCGCGGCTACCGATGGGCCGACGGGCAGGAGGCGCTGGAAGCCATGAAGCGCAAGGTCGTGCCGAACATGCGCATGTATTTCGGCATGGTGGAGAACGATTTCCTCAAGGGCCCCTGGGTGCTGGGCGACGCCTATTCCGTCGCCGACGCCTACCTCTTCACCATGTCCGAATGGCTTGAGGGGCTCGGCATCGACATCAACGAATTCCCGAGGGTCGCCGATCACTTCCGCCGGATGAACGAGCGTCCGGCGGTCCGGCAGGCGATCGCCGCCGAGCGGCCCGGAGACTGACGTCAGGCGCAGCGCTTCAGGTCGATACCATCGCCGCCGATCCCGCCGGGGCCATCCTGCGGCCCGCGCGGGAATGGCAGGTCGGCCAGCTGGCGCGGCGTCATCCGCACCAGTTCGGGGTGGAAAAGCACGTCACCGGCCACCTCGCCGGGAATGTCCGGCGATCTCATCCATTCGGTTGCGGTGAAGATTGTCTGGAGCGGGAACATGGGCATCACCTCCGGGTAGCGCATGCTTGCAGGGCTAGATTGCGCGTTTCCGGCGGGGCCTTCAATTGAGTTATTCAGCGACGTCCTGTAGAAATTCTATATGAAGAACCTGAACACGCTGCATCTCAACGGCCTGAGGGCGGTGGAAGCTGTGGCTCGCCTCGGCTCGTTGCAGGCGGCCGCCGAGGAGATGGGCGTCACCATCGGTGCCGTCAGCCAGCAGGTCATCAAGGCGGAAGCCCAACTGGGGCGGCCGGTCTTCCTTCGCCAGCCGAAGGGCATGGTGCCGCTCGATGCCGCAAGGCCGATGCTCGCCCGGCTGAGCGAAGGCTTCCGCGCCCTTTCGCAGGGCGTGGCGCTCGGCCGGCCGGGTGACGAGAACCTCCTGACCGTATCTGTGGCGCCGGTCTTCGCGGCGCGCTTCCTCGTCCACCGGCTGGACAGCTTCTCCAGGCTCCATCCGTTGATCCGCCTGCGCATCGAGGCGACCACGGCGCTTGCCGACCTCGACGGCGGTGACCTGGATATCGGCATCCGCGTCGGGCGCGGCACCTGGCCGGGCGTCGATGCGGAGCTGCTGATGGAGCAGCGCGTCTTTCCGGTCTGCACGCCGGAGCTTGCGGCGGAACTCGTCGAGCCGGCGGACATCCTCCGCCTGCCTGCGATCATCGACGGTCCGTCGCTGTTCTCCTGGGACATCTGGCTGCGGCAGGCCGGGCTTTCCGACCGCCAGATGACGACGCGGCATGTCTTCAACGACGCCTCCCTCTGCCTCGACGCGACCATGGCGGGGCAGGGGGTCATGCTCGCCTGGCAGACGCTCGCGGGCTTTGCGCTGGAGCAGGGCCGGCTTGCGAAGCCCTTCGCCATAGAGGCGGCGACGGGCATGGGCCACTATCTCGTGACCCGCGCCGGCGCCCGCCAGCCCGCGAGGGTGCGGGCCTTCGCCGACTGGCTCCGGGCGGAAATGCAGGCGCTCGACAGGGCCGTCGTCACGCCGGTTCCCGCATCCTCTTCTCCCACATCGCCCTGAAGGCAGGTCGCGCCTGGCAGGTTTCGAGCCATGTCTTCAACGCCGGCCGCGGCGTAAAGAGCGGCGCGTGGTCCTGCGCGTAGCGCACGATCTCCGCCATGATGATGTCGGCGGCCGTGAACCGGTTGCCGACCATGTAGGCGTTCGCCTCCAGATGCGCCTCGAGAACGCCGAACGGCCGCTCGAGCCGGGCGGCGGTGGCGGCGATCTTCTCCCGGCCCTCCGCCGTTTCCATGCCGCCCTTGCCGATCGCCGTCTGGAGGGCGAGCGCGTCCGCCTCGATGCTGGTGGCGGCAAAAAGCGCCCACTGCACCATCAGCGCCTCCTCCTGAATGTCCTTCGGTCCGAGGGCGCCGCCGTGCTTCCTGGCGAGGTAGAGCGTGATGGCGAGCGACTCGTGCAGGACGAAGCCGTCGTCGTCCATCGACGGGATGGAGCCCATCGGGTTGATCGCCATGAATTCGGGCGAACGGCTGTTGAGCGGTGCGCCGGGCGCGGAACTGTCGGCGAGCCGGTAGGCCTGGATCACCGGCACCAGCTTGAAGGGAAGGC
>JAEZHO010000230.1 GCA_023416545.1 Pseudomonadota bacterium | reverse complement strand
GGATGCGTGTCGTCCGTCAGCGCGTTGATGACCGGAACGGTCGCGTGCTCCGCAAGCTCCATAAGGCGCGAATGATCCGTCGTGCGGATCATGATCGCGTCGACGTAGCGGGAGAGAACCTTGGCTGTGTCGCCGATCGTTTCCGCGCGGCCGAGCTGCATCTCGGTGCCGGAGAGAAAGAGCGTTTCGCCGCCCAGCTGGCGCATTCCGACGTCGAAGGAAACGCGCGTGCGGGTGGAGGGCTTTTCGAAGATCATCGCCAGCATCTTGTCGGCGAGCGGCTTGTCCGCCGTTCCGGCCTTGCTGGCCAGCTTCCGTGAGCGGGCATCGTCGAGGATGGTCCGCAGGTCGTTCGCCGAGACGGCCGAAAGATCGAGAAAGTGCTTGGGTGATGCCATGTCTTCGATGAGGGCTTGGCGCCCCGCACTCCTTAAGCTGATTTCTTCAGGCCCGACTTGCTGAGGTGTTCGGCGGCCCGCTCGATGCGCGCGAGGCCATCGCGGGCCTCCTCGGCGGTGACGGTCAGCGGCGGCAGGAGCCGGAGCACGTTGTCGCCGGCCGGCACGGCCAGGATATGCTCGTCGCGCATGGCCATCAGAAGCTCGGTATTGGGTACTTTCGCCTTGATGCCGAGCATCAGTCCCTCGCCGCGGATCTCCTCGATGACATCGGGAAACCGGTCCTTCAGCCCTTCCAGGCCCTGGCGGAAGACGAGCGCGACGTCACGCACATGATCGAGGAAACCATCAGCAAGCACGACGTCGAGAACGGCATTGCCGACCGCCATGGCCAGCGGATTGCCGCCATAGGTGCTGCCGTGGGTGCCGGCCTTCATGCCGCTTGCCGCTTCTGCCGTCGCAAGACAGGCGCCGAGCGGGAAGCCGCCGCCGATGCCCTTCGCAACCGCCATGATGTCGGGCGTGATGCCGGACCATTCATGGGCAAAGAGCTGGCCGGTGCGGCCTACTCCGGACTGCACCTCGTCGAGGACGAGAAGAAGGCCATGTTCGTCGCAGAGTTCCCGCAACGAGCGCATGAATTCCCTGGAGACGCGACGAAGACCGCCCTCGCCCTGCACCGGCTCGATCAGGATCGCCGCGGTGGAATCGCTGATCGCCGCCTTCAGCGCCTCGATATCCCCGAACGGGACCTGGTCGAAGCCGCTGACCTTGGGGCCGAAACCTTCCAGATACTTTGCCTGGCCGCCGGCGGCGATCGTCGCCAGCGTGCGCCCGTGGAAGGCACCCTCGAAGGTGATGATATGGAAACGCTCGGGATGGCCCTTGCTGTACTGGTAGCGCCGCGCGGTCTTGATCGCGCATTCGAGCGCCTCGGCGCCTGAATTGGTGAAGAACACCTTGTCTGCGAAGGTCGCTTCCGTAAGGCGACGTCCCAGCTGCTCCTGCCCGGGTATTTCGTAGAGGTTGGACAGGTGCCACAGCTTGTCGGCCTGAGACTTCAGCGCCTCGACTAGGTGCGGGTGGTTATGACCGAGAGAGTTGACGGCGACACCAGCGGCAAAATCGAGGTAGCGTTCTCCGCTCTCCGTCACCAGCCAAACACCCTCTCCGCGGGCGAAGCGCAATGGCGCCCGGTTGTAGGTTTCGAACAGCGCGGCCTCGGCCATGGGTGACGGCTCCTGTTGAGATGCGACGAAGTGGTTCGACCAATCAAAAATGCCGCCCTTTCGGGCGGCGCGGGCACTATCGGCATTTCGCCCCGGGATGTCAACAAAAGCACCCATCTGCACGGGTGGGGCTCCTGTGACAAAAATGACTCGCCCGAAAAGCAAGTTGGGGAAAACCCGGAAATCGATTCGCGCTGATTCCCGTGACTCTTGCCACCGAGTCACGGGCCCAGTAGTTTATCAATCAACAACTAGACTGCATGCGGCGGAACTAGTCACCCAAAAGCTAGATGTAGTAGCTGATGCGAATTTATTGTTCGCGTCAAGGGCGACGGATTCCGCATGCCGGACACGTTTAAATGCGGAGCACGGGCATGAACTGGACAGACGAGCGCGTCGAAAAGCTGAAGAGACTGTGGGCGGAGGGCCTGAGCGCCAGCCAGATCGCAGCCCAACTTGGCGGCGTCAGCCGAAATGCAGTCATCGGCAAGGTTCACCGGCTGAACCTTCCGGGACGCGCGAAGGCCGGCGGATCGACCACCGCGAGCCGTGCAACCAAGCGCCCGGCCGCCCCGGCCCGCCCCACCAGCTACCCGGCCCGCGTCGCAGCGCGCCCCGCGGTCCGCACCATCGGAGCCACGGCGCTGAAGGACGACGCAGAGGTCGCCCTGCCGGAAATGACCTACACTCCGCCCAGCGATGTCGTGGTTCCGATTTCGCGCAAGCTCTCGCTGACCGACCTGACCGAGCGCACGTGCAAATGGCCGATGGGCGATCCGCTGAAGGACGACTTCCACTTCTGTGGCGTCGACGCATCGGAAGCCTCGCCGTACTGCGGATACCATGCCCGCCTCGCCTACCAGCCGGTGGCAGACCGCCGCAAGGCTGCAGCCCGGGCCTGACCGGAACGAAAATCCCTAGAAAGCGGGCCGTCGAGCCCGCTTTTTTGTTTGCGATGTCGCTGAACAGCCTGCGTACAGCCCTCGGCATCCAACGGTTGCGGGCAGCTAGAACCGAACCGTGAACTGGCTGCCCTTGCCGATCTCGGAGGTGACGAGGAGCCTTGCCCTGTGGCGTGTGAGGATGTGCTTGACGATCGCCAGCCCAAGCCCGGTGCCCTTCTTCGAACGGCTGTCGGCCACGCTGACGCGATAAAAGCGCTCCGTCAGACGCGGCACATGTTCTGACGGGATGCCGGGTCCGTGGTCTACCACCGTGACTTCGACGGGCCCGGTCTCCGGCGACTTCAGGAAGACATCGACCGCCTTGCCCTCCTGGCCGTATTTGCAGGCATTTTCCACGAGGTTCTCGAAGACCTGGACTAGCTCGTCGCGATCGCCGGTGACCTCCACCGGGCCCTCCGGCAGATGAAGATTGATCTTCACCCCGAGTTCTTCCGCGAGGGGCGAGAGCGCATCGCGGACGTGGGACAGCAGCGGCACCAGGTCCACCCGGCCTTCCGGGGCGACGTTCGACCTCAGTTCCAGCCGCGACAGCGACAGGAGGTCATCGATCAGCCGGCTCATGCGGGTCGACTGATCCAGCATGATCGACAGGAA
>JAEZHO010000221.1 GCA_023416545.1 Pseudomonadota bacterium | reverse complement strand
AAACAATGCGGGGATAATCCGTGGCCACGGTTAGCGAAGACTTAAGCCGGCCGCCGAAGGCTCTCGAAGGCCGTCGTCGAAGCGGCGAACTCTTCGTGGCGGCGCTCGCGGCGCAGCCTCGCCTCGTCATCGATGCCCCAGCGTTCCTCCGTCCAGTCCTCGTCGAGATGCGCGAGCGACCAGGCCTCGTCGGCCGTGAGCCGCCCTTCGGCAAAGGCAAGCGCCAGGATCGCCGATCCCGTCAGGGTGGTCACCGTGTGGAGACAGGCGAGTTCGATCGGCGTGTCATACTTGCGGAGCGTGACCGCAAAGGCGCTGATCGCCTCGCGCGGCTGTTCCTGCGGCATGATGCCCTCGATCAGGATGAAGCGGGCGCCAAGCTCGCCGGCCGCCCAGTCGATCAGCGGGTCCCACCGGTCCGCCTGCCGTGCCACGAGTTCCCTCGGCGCATCGGCGCGGTAGCAAAGGAGGTCGCTCGAGGAAAACCGCAGGATGTCCTCGAAGACCGCCTGCGGGTCGAGCGCGACGCCGTCGATCGCGGTATTGACCAGCTTGGTCACCGGCATGGTCTGCGGGTCGACGAATTCGCCCTGCGCGTCCCATTCGGCCCGCATCAGGTCCGCAAGCGCGGCGCTCGGTGCGACCAGAAGGTTTTTCGCCGGCGTGCGCACCGGACGGCCATCGAGGTGGATCGCGTAGCCGCCCTCGTCCTCGCCGACGGAGACGTCCTTGTAGAAACGCTTCGGCAGGGGCCGCTTCATCTGGATCTGCGCACGCCGCGTCGGATCCGGATGGCTCGTTGCTTCAAGATCGGTGAACTGGTCACGCATCAGATACCTCGATCGATATGGGCGAGAAGTTCGCCCGGGTGGTCAACGACCGCATCCGCCCCGGCGTTCCAGAGTTCTTCCACGGAGGCATAGCCCCAGGAAACGCCGATCGCCGTCGCGCCCGCGGACTTCGCCATCTGCATGTCGTAGATCGCATCGCCGACGACGATCGTCACGCCCGGCACCATGCCCGTCTCCTCGCAGCATTCCGTCACCATGGCCGGATGCGGCTTCGACGGGCAGTCGTCGGCCGTGCGGGAAACCGCGAAATACCGTTCGAAGCCGTGGGTCTCCATGATCAGGTCCAGGCCACGCCGGGACTTGCCCGTGACCGCGCCGATGAGGAGATCGTCGCGCGGACCTATCGTGTCGATCAGTTCCCGGATGCCGGGAAACAGCGGCTCGCGGAAATCGAGATCCCGCCGCACCTCCGAAAACAGCGACTTGTAATAGGCCATCATCGCCATTTCCTCGTCGCCCGAATGGGCCCTGCCCAGCATGCGGGCGATCGCGATGTCGAGCGTCAGGCCGATGATCGCCTTGGTGTCGGAAACCTTCGGCTCCGGCTTCTTGAAATGCAGGAAGGTCCGGCGCATGGTCTCGTGGATCAGCGACACGCTGTCGACCAGCGTGCCGTCGCAGTCGAAGAGGACGAGCTTCATTCGTCGCCGCTCCCGCCATTCTCGAGATCGAAGCCGAGAAGGTTCCAGCTCTGCACCATATGCGGCGGAAGCGGCGCAGTGACCTTCAGCCGCCCACCCGAGGGATGCGGCACGTCGATATGCCGGGCATGGAGATGCAGCCGCTTCTGGATGCCGCCCGGGAAATCCCAGTTGAGATCGTCATCGAAGTACTTCGGATCGCCGATGATCGGATGGCCGATATGCAAGGCATGGACGCGGAGCTGGTGGGTACGGCCCGTGTAGGGCTCCATCTCCAGCCAGGCCAGGGTCTGGGCGGCGGTCTCCAGAACGCGGTAGTAGGAAACGGCGTGGTCGGCGCCCTGCTCGCCGTGTCGGGCGACCCGCATGCGGTCTCCATCGGGCGTCTGCTCCTTGACGAGCCAGGTCGAGATCTTGTCCTCGTGCTTGCGGGGAACGCCCTTCACCAGCGCCCAGTAGAGCTTCTTGGTGTCGCGCTCGCGGAAGGCCGCCGTGAGCTTCTGCGCCGCGCCGCGCGTGCGGGCAATGACCAGCACGCCGGATGTGTCGCGGTCGAGGCGATGGACGAGGCGCGGCTTCTCGCCCTTCTGGTTCGTCCAGGCCTCGAGCATCTGGTCGATGTGACGGGTGACGCCCGATCCGCCCTGGACCGCGAGCCCGGCCGGCTTGTTGAGGACGATCACCTTGTCGTCCTCGTGCAGGACCATGCGCTGCAGAAGCTCGAAATCGCTGGAATGCTTGAGGTCCTTGCCGGCGATCGGACCCGTCTTCTTGGCGTCCGCCTCGATCGGCGGCACGCGCACCGTCTGCCCCGGCTGGACGCGCGTGTCCGATTTCACCCGGCCGCCGTCGACGCGTACCTGTCCGGAGCGGAGCAGTTTCTGCAACGGGCCGAAGCCGAGACCGGGGTAATGGACCTTGAACCAGCGGTCCAGGCGCATGCCCGCTTCGTCCGCCTCGACGCGGATGTGCTCGATGCCTGCCATTTTCATCTTTCTCGTGGATGTCGTTTGGAGGCTCTTTAGAACATCGACCGGCCAAGCGCCAGACCGCCGAGCGCCGCACCGAGCGAGAGCACGACGCTCGCGACCATGTAGGAGACCGCGGCCGCGGTCGCCCCCCGCTCCATCAGCGACATGGTATCGAGCGAGAAGGCGGAAAATGTCGTGAAGCCGCCAAGCAGGCCCGTCACCAGCAGGAGGCGCATCTCTTCCGAGGAGTTGAGGCGGCGCGCGATCAGTTCGGCCAGGAGGCCGATCGCGAAGGAACCGGCAACGTTGACGATCATCGTGCCCCAGGGAAACGACGGCCCCAGCAGGCGAAGGCTCCAGTGCCCGACCAGATAGCGCAGGACCGAGCCGGCGGCGCCGCCTGCGGCGACGAGAAGCAGATTGAGCATCGACAAGTCATCCGAAAAGGGAGCCCGAAAAGCGATCAACCGTTAAAATGCTGATGAAATCCTTAACGGTCCGCCAAAGCGCTCTTCGTAGCCTGTCGTCTGGAGCAGTGGATAAAGTCCGATGACCTTGGTTCCTTCAGTTTCGGCGAACACGGCGGCTTACGCAGCGGATGCGTTGAAGCCGGCGCGCCGCCTGTCGGCGAAGGACCAGGCACAGGATGCGAGGGAAATCGCCGACCGCAACCGGCTCCGCGACAAGACGGGCGATACTGTGATCGACCAGCTCGTCCAGGCCTCGGCCGTTGACCTCGATCTCCTCGCCCCGAACAATCGAATGGGTCACCAGGCGACGCTCGCGCAAGTCCAGGCCGCCTATCGCAGTCTCGACGACTGAGCGTTTCGGACGCAGATCAGCCGGTCACATGGACCGCAGGGACCACTCGACGATCTCCGAACCCACCTTCGCAAACGCCACGTTCAATGCCGTGACGAAGTCGCGGTTTGCGGAGCCCGATACCGGCACGCTTGCCTTGAACGCCTCCTGCGCCCTGACCGTGCCGTTGCGGTCGTTGACGATCTTCACCGAGATCTCGACGGTCGCCATGTCGA
>JAEZHO010000196.1 GCA_023416545.1 Pseudomonadota bacterium | reverse complement strand
CCGACGGAAATGAAGCTGTCGGCGAGGTTGAAGACGGCGAAGGACCAGGTGCTCGTATAGAAGAGAATGTAGTCGATCACGTGCCCGTAGACGAAACCGTCTATCAGGTTGCCGATGGCTCCCGCGACAATGAGGGTGAAGCCCAGCTGGGCGAGCCACCGCTCCGCAGGCGTCCGGCGCCAGAGCCAGAACACGAAGGCGACGATGACGATCCGCATGCCGACGATGAATTCCCGTTCCATTCCAGAGAGAAGGGAGAACGCCACACCAAGATTATAAGTACGGTAGAGCGCCAGCATCGGAAGCACGGGAACGGCTTCCTCGAGCGGCAGATAGTGCTCCACCGCAAGCTTGATCGCCTGATCCAGCAGGACGGCAAGGACAATCAGCGCTGCAATCACGAGCGGCCGGGAGAACATGGACGGGTTCGCCGCAGTCATTTCGCATCCTCGAGCTTCAGGAGGTGTCGGCGGGCCTCGAAGAGCATGACGGCGGTCGCCACCGCAAGATTGAGGCTGTCGGCCCTTCCCTGCTGCGGAATGCGGACCAGTCGATCAGCCGCCCTGGCGAGCGCCTCGGGCAGGCCGGACTGCTCGTTGCCCATCAGCAGGACCGTCGGTTTCTTGTCGTAATCAACCGTCCGGTAATCGACGGCGCCGGCCAGGTGCGTCGCGACCACCTGCGCCCCCG
Organism: Pseudomonadota bacterium; assembly: GCA_023416545.1. Classification (GTDB taxonomy): domain Bacteria; phylum Pseudomonadota; class Alphaproteobacteria; order Rhizobiales; family Rhizobiaceae; genus Neorhizobium. Next base: position 6,915 of record JAEZHO010000196.1, on the reverse strand, counting down.
AGCGCTTCTGCCAGGCGAAGAACTCCTCCGTCGTCGCCCTGGCGAGCGGTACTGCGAAGACCGATCCCATCGTGGCGCGAACGGTTTCAAGCGAGAAGGGGTCTGTACATTCGCCGACGAGGATCACCCCGGAGGCCCCGGCCGCGTCCGCCGTGCGGATGATCGTGCCGAGATTGCCCGGATCGCGCACGCGATCGAGCGCCACATAGGTCGTCCCCTTCGCGGGCTGCAGATCATTGAGCGGCGCCCAGCGCTGCTCGAAAATCCCCACAACCATTTGCGGATTGTCCCGCCGCGTGATGGAGGAAAGAACCTTCTCGCTCACTTCGAGCACCAGCCCGCCCTTGGCGACCGTCCGGGCGGCGACCTGTTCCACGAGGGGCTTTCCCTTGGCCGCCTTGGCGTAGACGAGTATGCGGATCGTCCAGCCGAGTTCCAGGGCATCGATGACGAGCTTCAGCCCTTCCGCCATGAAGGTTCCGCTCTGCTCGCGGTCCTTCTTGTTGCTGAGGGCCTTGATGTCCTTGACGATCGGGTTGGAGAGGCTGGTGACCTCCTTGACCTGGCCGACGCGGCCGGCGCCGCCTTTGTTATTGTCGTGGTTCATTCGCGCACCCAGCGGCTGAAGAGAGACGTGGACAAGGCGCGGCCGGAAGCATTGCCGTCGATGCCTGTCTCGCGGATCACCAGTTCGCCGGACTCCACCAGTCCGCCGGCGCCGCGCATCGTCTCGCGCATCAGTTCATGAATAGAGTAGAAGCTCGCCCGGATGGAATAGGCAGTCAGCACCAGCCCGACAGCACGTGGTGACAGAAGTTCACGGCACACGTCCAGCATCACCGGCAGGTGCTCGAACAGATGCCAGACCTCGCCGTTCGGACCACGGCCGAACTTCGGCGGATCGGTAAGAATGATGTCATAGCGGTTGCCGCGGCGCTCCTCCCGCTGGATGAACTTCATGGCGTCTTCGCATATCCAGCGGATCGGGGCCCGATCGAGGCGCGACAATGCCTGGTTCTCGCGAGCCCAGCCGATCGCCTTCTTCGATGCATCCACATGGGTCACCTCCGCACCGGCAGCGGCTGCGACGAGCGAAGCCACTCCGGTGTAGCCGAACAGGTTCAGCACCTTGAGCGGACGATCCGCAGCCTCGACCTGCCGCTTCATCCATTCCCAGTGGACGATCTGTTCCGGGAACACGCCGACATGGCGGAACGAGGTGAAGCGACCGAGGAAATCGACCCCGAGCAGCGTCAGGGGCCAGGTTTCACCCAGCGCTTCCTTGGGAAAGCGCCAGCGCCCGATACCGTCCTCGTCGGTATCTCCGGTGAAGACGGCATCAGCCTTCTGCCACTCCGCGGCGGAAAGCGACGGCTGCCACAGGGCCTGCGCCTCGGGCCGGACGATCCGATAGGGGCCGTACTGTTCCAGCTTCAGGCCGTTGCCGCTGTCGATGAGGTGAAAGTCTCCCGCGCCGGAGGATTCCAGGATCACCGGGACCCGCTCCGGGGGCCGTTCGCCGACCCTCGCGATGAGGGCTCGCTGCGGGGCAGGCTCGGTCGCCGCCTTGCCGCCGGCGACTGCTGCTTCCTGCCTCTGTGGCTTGGCCGGCCTGTCAGGACGGGGACGGCTTGACTGCGGGCTACCGCTCCTCCCGGGCCTCCGCTCCGTACGTTTTTCCCTGTTCTTCACTGCATGTCCGATCGGTTGACGTTTCGGGTGCAAATAGCATCGGCCCGCCTGTTGGCAAAGGACTTTAAAGACTACAAAAGCCTGTCGGAAGGCCCCTTCTCGGGCCCCTCAAATAGGGATGCGTTGACTTTCGCAATCCACAGGCGTAGAAGCCCGCCGCAATTGCAACGGACAAAAGCAAGCACCCTTACCCACTTCGGTCATACCTTCTAAAAGCGTCCCGGCGCCGCGTGAAGCGCTTGGATGAGGTGGATGGTTGGCGTAGACTGAAACACGCAAGTCACAATAAGAAGGAACCAATCCATGAACGTGCGTGTATCTGGTAAACAGATGGAGATCGGTGACTCGTTCCGCCAGCGGATCGAGGATCAGATCGGCGAGGCTGTGGCCAAGTACTTCGACGGGGGCTACGCAGGTCAGGTGATCGTGGAGAAATCCGGGTCGCGTTTCTCGGCCGATTGCAAGATACATCTCGATACCGGCATCGTCCTGCATGCAGCAGGCCAGGCCAACGATCCGCAGCTGTGCTTCGATGCCGCCGCAGAGCGGATCGAAAAGCGCCTTCGCCGCTACAAGCGGAAGCTGAAGGACCATCATGGGGGTTCCCATGGGAACGGGCAGGCGGAAATCGCCTATACCGTCATGGATGCCATTCCGGAAGAAGATGAGGAACTGCCCGAGGATTTCGCGCCGACTATCGTGGCGGAAAGCTCGAAGCAGTTGCGTACAATGTCGGTGGCCACTGCCGTCATGGCTCTGGACATGACCGACGAACCGATCCTGCTGTTCAGGAGCCCCGGCAAGGAGGACCTGAACATCGTCTATCGCCGCAATGACGGCAATATCGGCTGGATCGACTCCACCAATATCAAAGGCTAACGATTCTGGGAGAGCGTCGGCAACGGCGCTCCCTCCACCTTGCGGTGGTAAAAAGGAAGAAGAGAATGGCTTTGGCAGATTTGCTGCAGCAAGATGCGATTATTCCCGCCCTCAAAGTGAATTCCAAGAAGCAACTGTTGCAGGAGTTGGCCGCGAAGGCCTCCAAGCTCACCGGAGTTGCCGAGCGGGAGATTTTCGACGTCATCCTGCAGCGGGAAAGACTAGGCTCCACCGGTGTCGGCCATGGCGTGGCCATTCCGCACGGCAAGCTCAGCAGCATTTCGTCCATCAGCGGCGTGTTTGCGCGTCTTGAAACGCCGGTGGACTTCGAGGCTCTCGACGATCAGCCCGTCGACCTCGTATTCCTTCTGCTCGCTCCGGAAGGCGCGGGAGCAGACCACCTCAAGGCCCTTTCGCGGATTGCTCGCGTGCTGCGCGATCAGGAACTGGTCGCCAAGCTGCGTCAGACCGATTCCGCATCGGCCATCTATGCTTTCCTGAACGAGGAACAGGCCAACGCGGCCTGATCGCCAGGGCTGAAGGCAAAACAAAAAAAGCCGCCCGGCGCCGATGGCAGCGGGCGGCTTCCTCGTTTTCAGGGCAGGATCAACCGCCCGTCTTTTCGCTCTCTCCGGCAGCAGGCGCTTCCACCTTCGGGCCGCCCTTCGAAACGCCTACCATGGCTGGCCGCAGCACGCGGTCGCCGATCGTGTAGCCCGCCTGGACGACCTGGAGAACGGTGTTGTTCGGCACGTCGGCGTTCGGGATCTCGAACATCGCCTGATGGAAATTGGGGTCGAACTTCTGGCCCTCTGCGTCCATCTTCTTCACGCCGTGCCGCTCGAGCGCGGACAGCATCGAACGCTCGGTCATCTCGACGCCTTCAAGCAGCGCGGTGAGGCTCTGGTCGGCCGCGGCCCGGACTTCGGCCGGCACGGCATCGATCGCCCGGCGAAGATTGTCGGACACGGCGAGCATGTCGCGTGCGAAACCGGCGACGGAATAGGACTTGGCGTCCTTCACGTCGCGCTCGGTGCGCCGGCGAAGGTTTTCCATTTCCGCGGCCATGCGCAGGAAACGGTCGCGAAGTTCGGCGTTTTCAGCCTTGATGGTCTCGACGGGATCCGGCTCCGCAGCCTGTGCATCTCCCGCAGCCGTTGCCTCATCCTGCAGGCCGGGCGCCATGGCCTCCGCAGCGCTGTCCAGGGCAGTTTCATGCTGGCCCGCGTCAGGTCCGTTTTTCTTCGTTTCGTCGGTCATGACCTTCTCCGGTGTATTCGTTCACAAAGTCGTGCCCGATATCGAGGTTCGAACCTCAAAAATCAAGACTGATGCAAGAATGGGATGTCATCGGGGCTGGCGGGTGAGCCTTGCAAGAAGCTGGGCGGTGTAATCGACCATGGGGACGACACGGGAATAGTTGAGACGCGTGGGGCCGATCACGCCGACGGCGCCGACGATGCGTTCCTCCTGATCCCTGTAGGGCGCCACGATGAGCGAGGAGCCCGACAGCGAGAACAGCTTGTTCTCCGAGCCTATGAAGATCCTGACGCCCGGGCCACTCTCGGCAAGGTTCAGGATCTCGATAAGACTGTCCTTCTTCTCCAGGTCGTCGAAGAGCAGGCGCAGCCTGTCCAGGTCGTCAAGATCGGTCATGCCTTCCAGGAGGTTGGCCCGGCCGCGCACGATAAGCTGGTTCGGCTTGCCGTCCTCGCGCGTTCCCGACCACACCGCCAGGCCACGCTCCACGAGTTCCTGGGACAGCGCGGTCAGTTCCGTCTGGACCTGCGTCTTCAGCTTCTCCAGCTCGGAGCGAAGTTCGAAGAGCGTCTGGCCCGCCAGATGGGCGTTCAGGAAATTTGCCGCCTCGGTCAGCTGCGAAGACGTCACGCCCGCAGGCAGTTCGATGATCCGGTTCTCGACCTGATTGTGCTCTCCCACCAGGACGGCGAGCGCCTTGGTCGGCTCCAGACGGATGAACTCCACATGCTTGAGGAGCGGGTCGTTCTTGGTCGTCACCACGATGCCCGCACCGCGCGACACACCGGAGAGCATCCGGCTCGCGTCGTTCATCAGGCTTTCCAGCGGCCGGTCGCGATCCTCCAGACGGATCTGGCGCTCGATGCTGGTCCGCTCTTCCTCGGAAAGATCGCCGACCTGCATGAAGGCATCGACGAAGAAGCGCAGGCCGGACTGGGTCGGCAACCGTCCTGCGCTGACGTGCGGCGCATAGATAAGGCCCAGTTCCTCGAGGTCACTCATGACATTGCGGACGGATGCCGGCGAGAGCGACATGGGCAGGAGGCGCGAGAGATTTCGAGACCCGACAGGCTCCCCCGTTTCGAGGTAGCTTTCAACGATGCTCCTGAAGATCTCGCGCGAACGGTCGTCCAGTACCGCGCGGCTTTCCCTTCGTCCCATCAATCCCATTTTTTTCTTTGAGCTCTCTGCTTCGTACTGGACGAATATAATCATCCGCCGATGTCTTCGCCACACGGAAAGTTCTGCACGGTTGCGGATGCGCGAGACCGCTCCGAGCCTTTTTCTTTGCAAATGACGGGCGAGGCCCGTAGAACGCCTTACCAATTCTCAGGAGCATGACATGCGGCCTTCAGGCAGAAAAACCGACCAGATGCGCGCCGTTTCCTTCGAGCGCAACTTTTCGAAACATGCGGAAGGGTCCTGCCTCGTCCGCTTCGGCGACACCCACGTCCTGTGCACGGCAAGCCTGGAAGAGAAGCCGCCGGCATGGCTGCGCAACAGCGGCAAGGGCTGGGTGACGGCGGAATACGGAATGCTGCCGCGCGCCACCGGCGACCGGATGAAGCGCGAGGCAGCCGCCGGCAAGCAAGGCGGCCGCACGCAGGAAATCCAGCGCCTGATCGGTCGCTCGCTGCGCGCCGTGGTCGACCTGACCGCGCTCGGGGAAAAGCAGATCACCATCGACTGCGATGTCATCCAGGCGGACGGCGGCACCCGCACGGCTGCCATCACCGGCGGCTGGATCGCACTGCATGACTGCCTGAAATGGATGGAAGCCCGTTCTATGACGAAGGTCGACAAGGTTCTCAAAGACCATGTCGCGGCGATTTCCTGCGGTATCTTCGCCGGGCAGTCGGTCATCGACCTGGACTATCTGGAAGACTCCGCCGCCGAGACGGATGCCAATTTCGTCATGACCGGCAAGGGCGGCATCGTTGAGATACAGGGGACCGCCGAAGGGGAACCCTTCAGCCAGGAAGAATTCCTTTCCCTGCTGGCGCTTGCCAGGGCCGGCACCGAGGAACTGGTGGCGCTTCAGAAGCAGGCGATCGCAGCCTAGGAGAGAGCGGTGCTGATCGAAGGGATGCTGGAGACGGCCCTCTATGCGGAGGACCTCGATGCCGCCGAGGCCTTCTACGCCGGCATCCTGAAACTCGAACGCATCGTGCGCGCCGACAACCGCCACGTCTTCTTCCGCTGCGGGCCGGGCGTGCTGCTGATCTTCAATCCCGACGAAACCGTGAAGCCGCCTGCGCCTGATGGGCCGCAGGTGCCACCGCATGGGGCTCGAGGCGCAGGCCACGCCTGCTTCCGGGTTGCCCGCAACAATCTCGACGCAATCGCAGGCGCGCTCAAGGCGGCGGGCGTTGCGATCGAAAGCGACGTGGTCTGGCCGGGCGGGGCTCGGTCCATCTATTTCCGCGACCCCGCGGGCAACAGTCTTGAATGCGCCGAACCGGGCCTCTGGTCCGTCGGCTGAGGATATCGGAACCATGCGCAAGCTCGACACCAGAACGATCGTCGTCGCCAGCCACAATGCCGGCAAGATCCGGGAGATCGCCGAACTGATCGGTCCGCTCGGTTTCAGTGCAAAGTCAGCGGCGGAACTTGGGCTTCAGGAGCCCGACGAAACGGGGACGACCTTCGAGGAGAACGCCGGGATCAAGGCCCTGGCTTCCGCCAAGGCCTCCGGGCTTCCGGCGCTTTCCGACGATTCCGGGCTCGTCATCGACGCGCTCGACGGAGCACCCGGGGTGTACACCGCCAACTGGGCCGAACGTGACGACGGCAGCCGGGATTTCGCGATGGCGATGGAGAAGGTCGAACGCGCACTCGAAGAGCGCGGGGCGACGACCGTCGGGCAGCGCACCGCGCGTTTCGTAAGCGTGCTTTGCCTCGCCTGGCCGGACGGCCACACGGAGTTCTTCCGCGGCGAAGTGGAAGGCACCGTCGTCTGGCCGCCACGGGGAGACAAGGGGTTCGGCTATGACCCGGTCTTTCAACCGAAAGGCCACGACCTTACATTCGGGGAGATGAGTTCCGACGAGAAACACGGCTGGCGTCCCGGCGAACCCGAGGCGC
>JAEZHO010000047.1 GCA_023416545.1 Pseudomonadota bacterium | reverse complement strand
TCTGTGGTGTCTCCCTCTTCATGCTGAACTTCGGTGGTCACGGCAGGTGTCGGCGGGACTGGCCGACGAGGTGCTTCAGGCTTCGCCTGCGGACGCGGCGCCGTTGCCTCTTCGCTGAGGGTGTCGACGACCGTCATGTCCGGCACCTGACCCGACTCGCCCTGACCGTCTGTGGCAGCCTTGGTCTCCTCGGACGCCGTCTCCTCGAGCGAAGCATCATCCTCGCGTGCCGGAAGCTCCGTCCCCGCACGCATTGGCTCCCCATGCACTACGAAGCGCAGCGTCGGCAGGACGTCGTTCACGAGCCATGCCGGAAACTCCGTGCGGCCGGGCCAGCGCGGAGAATCGCCGAGGCGGTAGAGCAGCCGCTGAGCCTTCCTCCAGGCCGCGCTGCCCTCGACTTCGCCCGGACGCAGGTTGCCTCTCTCGTTGAAGCCCGAGTGCATCGGTGCGATCGCGGATGCCAGCAGGTCGTGCGCCTGCCGGCAGTCAACTTCGATCTTGGCAGCAAGGCCGTTTTTGGCGACGTTCTTGCCCTTCGAAATCTTCTCCGCAGCCGCCTCGACTTCCTTCAGCGCCTGCTTTGTGAGGTGTCCGAAGAGGGCGATGTCCGCCTTCAGCTTTGCCTCGGCGGCACGGCGGAGGCCGGCCATTCCGCCAACGTCAGGCTGCTTCTCCTGAGTAGGAACCTTGTCACCCTTCACCCGCTGCTTGACCTGTGTGACGGTGAGACGCTCGCCGCCTTCGATCACGCGGAGAACCTCTTCGATCTTCTCCGGCTCCGCGCTCGCCAGCACGAACATGACCGTCGGAATCACGACAGCCGCCTCGAGCCGCTCGCGATACTCCGCCAGATGCTCGTGGATCGCGATGTAGTTGCGACCCTGGCGGGGCGTGTACCCGCAGGTCGCGCTGATCCAGCGTCCCAGCATCTTTTCCGGGAGCACGCCTTTTGCGCGGCTGAACTGGTAGCCAACCTCGAAGGCTTCGGACGCCGTCCGTCGGCGGACCGACTGCACGGCGTCACAGACCTCATCCAGAAGCGGCTGATGTTCCGGCGCTACCTGCATGACAGGTGACTTATTTGCGGACTTGGCCGCTTCTCGTTGTTTTCTTGTTTGCATGCTTTTGTCGTTCCTTGTCTGGTTGCGTTCGGGGAGCATCAGGCAATGCTCCCCCCTGACGCCGCCGCAGGATCGGTGGCGTCACAATGAAGCATCGCAGTGGGTAAGAAGGTCAGGCTCTGCGGCAGCTACCGGAAGCAGCGACCAGGGAAGCTAACAGCCGATCATGACGGGCCACCCTCCTCCGGGCGGCGCAGATCAGGCCGATCGAGCGGATAGCCCTTCGCCTGTTTGGCCACGACATGAGACACTGTTGTGCAGTGGAGATGACAGTGGTCGTCCGGTTCGCCACGGGCGAATTCGATGAGCGATGCGATCGCTTGCCAAACATTCCGCTGCCCGATAGCCGCCGCCAGGTTAGCGGCGGTGATGGGCAATGGGCCGGCTGTGAGGTCGATACGGATCACTCCCGCCGCAGGCGGCAGACTGCGCCAGCGGATTTCGGCGCCATGTGCGAAGACATCCAGCGACGTCAGCACGCACGGAGGCATCGCGTTCAGGTGATGACGCAGGATCGTCACCTGCTCGTCCGCCTGGGCTGCAGATCCGGTCTGCTCTGTGGCGACTGGGCTACGAGACATTGGTTCACTCCTCCGATGTTGCGGCGTCGGACGCAGAACAGTCGCCGGTTAGCGCGTTCATGATCATGTCCAATGTCTGCTGGTTGGTCGGCTTGCGAAGAGCGTCCAGGAAACGCTCAACCAACAAATCGATCTTCTCCCTATCTTCGCGGCCGATGAACTTGTCTCCGCCGGGAGCGCTGCGCAGCCTGCCCAGGATCAGGGCGGGCAATGGGCGATCGATCAGAGCCGACATCAGCCGACCAGCCGTGCAGCCTTCAGGAAGGGGAATGGGGATGATGTACGGCTTGGGGGCAGTATAGAGGTCCTCAACCCGCAGCCCTCCACGTGCAGAGATGTAGAGCGTGAAGCCAGACAGGGGATAATCGGTCCCCCAGCCTGCGAGGTCCATGACGGTTTCATGGATCGATCCTGGCGCCGCTGCGAGCTCCACCCACATGGCTGCCATTTGACGTGCTTCCCGCACTGACGCGGAGCGTGCCTTGAACTCTGCGATGGCTTGTGCGAAGTCGTGAGTCATCCGTAACCCTCTCTTACGAGGGCGGAATTCGGCGTCTGGATGCCGACGAAGAACCGCCCGTTTGCTGATCCAACTTATGCCGGACACCACCTTTGGTCGATGAGTCCGGCGATTGACACGCTGGACGCGCAGGACACGCGCGGACAAAACGCAACTTCAAGAGGTGCGCACGTCAGTTCTACACGTCGGCTCCAGCCACTAAGATGGGCCGATTATTAGGCTATCCTTCACCTTAGTAATTTGAGCGCCGTTAGGAGATCGACTGTAGCACGTTTGGCAGAAGGAGAGCCCCATGCCAGATCTGGTTTCAGACGAAAAAGGCGTGCCGTTTGATTGGCAGGCTGCGATGCGGTCAATGAAGACGAGCGATCTGATCGATCCCGACGCTGACGCATTTCATGACTTCCACATGTGGCGCGAGATGCTGATTGAGAAGGTCCGCAGAGGCGTTACGACACCCGACGAAGCGGAGAAGATTGTTGAAGGTCGGAAGGCACCGCCTTTGCGCATGATTCCTGAAGGGATCGATCAATTCAACGCTGAGATGAGGCTATGGACGCCGGAGATGTTGCTCGCATGGATAGCTGCACGCGATCCTGCGGATGTCCATCGCCACTTTCCCTCATCGTATGAGGGTGTCCATGTCTGGACCGAAAGCTTGTACAGATATTCGGTAGAGACGCAAAAATCTGTTCTAGGGGCCGTGCGGAGCGTACCGCCAGGCACCTTTCAAAGTGGCTCTACTCCTCAGGAGTTGCGAGAGGTCTCCGGTACAGTCCGGCCCGGCTATCAACTTCACGAGTTGCGAGAAGTCCGCTATCCGGACGGCTACTACGGTTTCGACGGCGAGCAGAAGGACTTCCCCGATCTCCAGGCCGTTTTCCCGGAGCTCGAACACACCTTGGACGGGGCACGATCGAAGCGACTGGCCTGCCGCAGGCTCAAGGGGAACCTAATGAGATTGACAAGAGGCTTTGGGAGTATGCGGCCTTCAACGTAACTCCAGCGTTGGGAGGCGTCCTTTCGCTGAACGGTGTTGATCAATACCACCGGGTGAAATTCAAAGCATCGGGAGTTCTGATGGCGTACCCCCCGAAGCCAGGAATTCACCTGTCTAGGATTACTGTGCAGCGGTGGACGCAGATGATCCAGACCGATGGAGATTACAAGGAAAAGATCCTTCGAAAGTTGCAGGAGAAATATCCCGACGGTCTTCCCTTCACGAAGACGGTCAAAGAGCGCGATGAGCTGATCCGTCAGGCTCTGGATGAAAGCCATCTTGAGCGATGGAGGCCTACCCATGATGCCGCTCGCGATCTCGACAAATTCCGGAAGGCTATGGACAGAATCGTCAAACCCTATCTTGAGGAGGATGCGGAAGAGATCTTCAGATTCTCCTGAAGGTAGTGACCAATAGCCAGTGATGCGATTCAGCTGCAAACGGCGTGATAAGGAGTAATGGGGGGAAGACACACCTCAACGACAGGACGTCGTTTGCACGAAGCTGCCAGGGCAATTGGGCGAAATCGCCGCGACGTTGGACAACAGTGGTCCGTTGGCACGGTTGATGTCAGCATCATGTCAGTCAACGAGTGCTGCTTCGGGCGAAACGGGAAGCGTCCGCTCGGCTGGCGGATCATCAGGTTTCGGAAGACCTTGTCACTCTCATGTAGCCGAGGCCCGCCACTCAGTGCCTTCAGCCTCATCCTAAACCGGCTAGACGGCCCGCATATCCCGCCGACTTGACTGGACAGCATGGATGGTTAGCCACAGAGCATCCTTCAGAAATCATACGGCCTCTCCCTCGCCTCATCGTCAACCCGCTGCAGACCTACCTTCCCTTCTTGAACGCCTGAGACCGGCCACCAGAGAGGCAGGCAACAGAACTCAAACGGCGTTTGGATGGGAATCGCGAGTTCAATGTTCGGAATCGAAAGGTCGCAATCCGGAATCGAATCTTTCTGATTCGGAATCGCCTCAGAGTAAATTGAGACGACCTACCTCGATTTGCAGGCAACGCGTCCTCAGTTGCCAGCGACGCATATCGCTTCATGTCCGGCGAAGGTGGTTTGAATCGAGCGGTCGAAGCTATACCTTCGCCGGCTGGTTGGGAGGTGGGGGCTGCGGTGCGCGCAAGGTGCACCAGGGCAATCCCAGGGCTCGGCCTTCTTCAGTCGCGGATCAAAGGCTCGGCATGTGGCATCCTTCCGCCCTGTACAAGCAGCGCCCTCACCTGCTCGCCATCAAGCACAGGTTGCTCATTCAGCTCCCGGGCGACATTCAGGATTCCTCATTCGTCCGGGAGTATGGTCGTCGCCGGTCTATCTCTGCCTCCTGATCGTCGCGTGCTACAGTTAGCACGCGCGGGCTCCTCAGCGAGTCCCCAACTAGGCACGAGAGCGGATAGGCCGCGGATTGTCAGCCAAGAGTGGTGCGTCGCGTGCTAATGGAAGGTCAACACGGTTTCTCAACATCATCATGACCGGCTGCCGACCGGCTCGATCGTCGGCAGACCTACGGACGGACCAATTGCACGAGTAAGCGGAATTCTCCCTATTCGGAAAACTCCGAGATTGCATCTTCCACGGCAAGCGCGGCGCCTAGAAGACGATCGTCATTGTTGGCTAGGCCGGACAGCAACAGACCCACTGGCATGCCCGCATCGCGCTCGTGG
>JAEZHO010000441.1 GCA_023416545.1 Pseudomonadota bacterium | reverse complement strand
CGCATGGCTGAGGCGAAGATGCCGCCGACGGCACGCAGCCGGAAGAGCCGGTAGGCGATGATCACGACGAGGAGCGTGAGGAGCGCACCGGCCCCTGCAGCCTCGGAAGGCGTCGCTATGCCGCCGTAGAGCACGTAGAGCGTCCCTGCGATGATCAGCAGGAACGGCAGGATGCGCGGCATGGTCGCCAGCCGCTCCTTCATGGAATAGCGGACCGAGCGGGTCGCGAGTTCGTAGCCCTTCCGCTTGCAGTCGATGACCGCCCAGGCCATGAACATCGCGGTCAGCATGATGCCGGGGATCACGCCCGCCATGAACAGGCGGCCGATCGAGGTTTCCGTGGCAATGCCGTAGACGATCAGGGTGACCGATGGCGGAATGAGGATTCCGAGCGTTCCGCCGGCCGCGATCGAGCCCGTCGCCACCGAATTCGGATATCCCCGGCGCAGCATTTCCGGGATGCCCATCTTGCCGATCGCGGCGCAGGTCGCCGGCGAGGAGCCGGTCATGCCGGAGAATATCGCGCAGGAACCGATATTGGAGAGCACGAGGCCGCCCGGAATCCGGTTCAGCCACCGGTCCAGCGAGGTGTAAAGATCCGACCCGGCCGGCGAGGACGCAACGGCGGCCCCCATCAGCACGAACATCGGGATCGACACATAAGCGAGATTGGCGATCCCGGAGAACATCGTGTCCCCGAGGATGTAAAAGATGTCCATGCCATCCTGCAGGAAGAGCGCCACGAATGCTGCGAGACCCAGCGCGAACGCGATCGGCATTCCGGTCGCAAGAAGGATGAACAGCAGGGCGATGATGAGGAAGCCGGCTCCGGCGGCGGTCATGGAAGCTGTCCCTTCTCGTTGGCTCCGACCGCGGTGGCCGGAAGGGGAAGTTCGGGATTGGGGAGGCTGTCCGCCTCGTCGGCAGGCTGCTCGCCCAGCCCCAGCAGGACCAGGATATTGGCGGTATATTGCAGGCACAGCAGGAAGAAACCGGTCGGAAGAGCCGCCAGCGGGATCCATAGCGGTGGCGCCCAGACGCTGGAATGCTTCCAGTTTCCGGACCAGGCCTCCTCGAACTGGACCCAGGTCGCGGCCAGCATCACGATGCAGAAGCCGAGGCCGAGAAACGCCCCGAGGATGCGAAGCCGCGTCCGGTTTTCCTGGCCGAGCAGCAATTCGACGACATCGACGCCGACATGGCCGCCCTTGAGAAGCACGTAGGGGGCCCCGAGGAAGATCGCCGCGGTCGCCGCGAAGACCACGAAATCCGTCTGCCAGATGGTCGGCAGGCGGAAGGCGTATCGCATCAGGATCATCTGGCAGACGACCAGCATGGCGAGAATCAGAAGGGCTGTCGCGATGACCGCGGACAGGCGGGACAGCCTTCCCGCCCAACGGATAAAGGAGTTCAGCATCGTAGGGGCTTCCAGTTGAAGGACGGACGGCGCGCCATGGCGCCGTCCCTACTCATTCGACTGCGAGTGCCTTCTCGATCAGCTTGTCGCCTCCGGAGACCTTCTCGGAGAAGTTCTTGTAGGCCGACTCCTTGGCGAGCGTCAGCCAGGCGTCGTAGTCCTCCTTGGACATCTCCACCACTTCGACACCGGCTTTCTCGTAGGTGTCGATCATGATCTGGTCGCCCTTGCGGACCTCGGCGTCGAAGAAGGCTTCCGATTTCTCGCCGGCGGCAAGGATCGCCTTCTGCTGTTCCTCGTTCAGCCCTTCGAAGACCTTCTTGGACATCAGGACCGGCTCGTACATGAACCACAGGGAATTCCCGCCCGGTGCCGTCAGGCACTTGGCATGCTCGAAGAGGCGGTAGGAGACGAAGCTCGCCGAGGACGTGTTGGCGGCATCGAGAACCCCGGTCTGCATGCCGGTATAGATCTCGGAAGACGGCATGGACGAGATCGAGGCGCCCGCGGCGACGAGCATTTCCTCGAAGGCCGGACCGGCGGCGCGGATGACCTGCCCCTTGATCGTGTCCGGCGACGTGATGCAGCCCTTCTTCGAGGCGAATGCGCCGGAAAGCCAGGCGTCGGCGATTACCATCGCGCCCGCATCCTCGACCACCTTCTTGATGTCCGCCATGAATTCAGAATCGTTCAGTCGCTTGGCGCGGTCGAAATTGCCGACGAGGCCGGGCATCAGCGTCGCCGAGAATTCCGGATGCCGTCCCGACGCGTAGTCCAGCGGAAATGATGTCATGTCGAGAATGCCGCGGGTCACCGCATTCCACTGGTCGTTCGGCTTGTACAGCGACGAGCCGGGATAGACCTGGATTTCCAGCCCGACATTCGCGGCGGCCACTTCGCGGGCGATGAGCTGGACCATCTCGTCGCGGATATCGCCCTTGCCGCCGGGAAACTGATGGGACGCCTTCAGGACGGTTTGCGCCGGTGCGGCAGAGGCCATCAGGCCGCCGGCCAGCACCGCCACCGAGAAACTCAGTGTTCTTGTGAACCTGGACATTTCATTCCTCCCTATGCCTCGACCCTCCTGTCGAAGCGCGGTGATGATGGAAGAAGCTTGCGCACAATGTCAACTATTTTGTATACAAGAAGCAACATCGTGCATGAGGGCGGCCGTGACTGCGAATACCAATCAGAAGCTGAGGGACGAAATCGAGAACTGCATCCTGACGGGTGCGTTTCATCCGGGCGAGCGCCTCGACGAGGTTCAATTGGCCGGCCGCTTCAACGTCTCGCGAACCCCGATACGAGAGGCGCTGTTGCAACTGAGCGCGATCGGCCTCGTAGAGATACGGCCGCGGCGGGGCGCGGTTGTCGTTGATCCCGGGCCCGAGCGGGTATTCGAAATGTTCGAGGTAATGGCGGAACTCGAGGGCATGGCGGGTGCGCTCGCGGCGCGGCGGCACCAGGAACAGGACAGGGATGCCATCCTCGAGGCGCTGGCTCGCTGCCAGGAGGCAGCCGAAAGCAACGACACGGACCGGTATTACTATGAGAATGAGGTATTCCACCGCGCCATCTACGCGGCTGCTCACAGCGGCTTCCTGGAGGAACAATGCGCCGGCCTGCACCGGCGTCTTCGCCCCTACCGTCGCCTGCAGCTCAGGGTTCGCAACCGGATGTCCGTGTCGCTTGCCGAGCACAGGCAGATCGTCGAGGCCATACTC
>JAEZHO010000407.1 GCA_023416545.1 Pseudomonadota bacterium | reverse complement strand
GAGGCCTCCCCCAGTCCCAGGAGCAGGATGAAGACCGGATAGAGGGCAAGGGCCGAGGTCTGCCGGAAGAGCTGGAGGATCGGGTCGAGGCTGCGCTCGACCGCCTTCCCCTGCCCCATGAACAAGCCGAGCGGGATGCCGATGACGACCGCTGCCGCAAACGCGATGCCGGCGCGCTGCAGGCTGATGGCGATGTCGTCCAGGAGGAAGCCACCCGCCAATCCCCGCCAGAGGGCGGCGAAAATGGTATCGAGCGGCGGGAAGACGGCCGGGTTCAGCCACCCCACCTCACTTGCCACCTGCCAGAAGGCGAGAAAGCCGACGAGCAGGCCGTAGCGGCTCGCAAGCCGCGTCAGTCCGGCCGCCGTTGCGGCAACCGGCTTTCCCAGCGACGGAACGGCGGGACCAGGTGGGCGATAGGCGCCCGTGTCTTCCGACTGAATGATGGACATGACTGCTTCTCCTCGGTTCGCCTACTCGGCCGCCTGCGACTGGCGCGCGAGCGCCCAGCGGTTCTGCGGGAAAGGCAGGCCGAGGTTCTCGCGCAGTGTCCGCCCTTCGTAGGCAGTCCGGAACAGTCCGCGCCGCTGCAGTTCCGGGATCACCAGGTCGACGAAGTCGTCCAGCGCGGTCGGCAGCCACGGCGGCAGGATGTTGAAGCCGTCGGCGCCCTCGTTCTCGAACCATTCCTGCAGCGTATCGGCGATCTGCGTCGCCGAACCCACGACGGTGAAGTGCCCGCGGGCCGACGCGACCCACTGGTAGAGCTGGCGGATCGTGAAGTTGTTCTCGTCGGCGATCTGCCGGATCAGCGCCTGCCGGCTCTTCATCCCCTCGGTCGGCGGGGCCGGCGGAAGCGGACCGTCGAGATCGTAGCCCCGAAGGTCGAGCGTCCCGCCCGTGAGGCCGTTCAGGAGCCCGACCCCGTCCTGTTCGAGAATCAGACTGGTGAGGCGTTCGTATTTCTCGCGCGCCTCCTCCTCGGTCCGACCCACGAAGGGCGAGACGCCCGGCATGACCAGCACGTGACGAGGATCGCGACCGAGCCCCGCGGCCCGGGACTTGATGTCACGGTAGAATTCCTGGGCGGTGTCGAGGCGCTGGTGGGCGGTGAAGATGACTTCCGCGGTTGACGCGGCAAGGCTTCGCCCATCCTCCGACTGGCCGGCCTGGACGATGACCGGATGCCCCTGGGGCGAGCGGGGAACGTTGAGCGGTCCCCGGACCTTGAAGTGCGGGCCGAGGTGATCTGCCCCGTGCAGCTTCTCCGAATGGTAGAAGGAGCCGCTTTCCTTGTCGCGTATGAACGCGTCGTCCTCGAAACTGTCCCAGAGCTTCCTGACGACCTCGACGTGCTCCTTCGCGCGGGAATAGCGGAAGGCGTGCGGGTGCTGCTGATCGAGATTGAAATTGTGCGCGGCAGCCTCGGTTGCCGTCGTCACGACGTTCCAGCCGGCCCGGCCGCCGGAGATGAGGTCGAGCGAGGCGAATTTGCGGGCGAGGTTGTAGGGCTCCTCGTAGGTGGTGGAGGCCGTCGCAATGAAGCCGAGATGGGTGGTGAGCGGCGCGAGTGCGGAAAATAGCGTCACCGGCTCGAGACCCGCCACCTTCGCGCTTCCTCCTTCCGAGGTGCCGCCGAACGAGACCGCCAGGCCGTCGGCGAGGAAATAGGCGTCGAAGAGACCCCGCTCGGCGGTAAGCGCGAGCTGCTTGTGAAACTCGAAGTTCGTGGCGCCATCGGCCGGCTGGTCGGGGTGCCGCCAGGAGGCGATATGCTGTCCGCCGCCGGGAAGAAAGGCGCCAAGCTTGATCTGTCGTGTCATGGTCGTGTCTCCGGTCTCGGATTTCAGGAATTGGTTGCGATGGCTTCGGCGGGGCTGCGCCAGCGTTCGATTCGCGTCGCGATCGGGAGGTCCCTCTCCTTCCTCAGGTACGGTTCGAACTGGCCGACGGCCCGGTCGAGGCGGGCGGTCAGGGAGGGCGAGATGATCTCGCCGCCGGCAAAGTCGCGCTCGGAGGCATAGACGCCGGTCGCAAGGGTCTGCGCCTCGAAGAACCCGAAGAGCGGGCGCAGGTGATGCTCGATGACGAGCGCGTGCTTGTCGCCGCCGCCAGTGGCGACGAGCAGTAACGGTTTTCCGGCAAGCGCTGACGGATCCAGAAGGTCGAAAAGGTGCTTGAAGAGGCCCGGGTAGCTGCCCTTGTAGACAGGCGTCCCGATCACGAGCGCGCGCGCCTCTATGATGTGATCGACCGCATCGCTTCCCGCTCCGGTCAGATCACGAAGGTCACGCGCCCCGCCGAAATCCGGCCCGAGCTGGGAAAGATCGATCACCTTCGAACGCCCGCCGAAACGGGCAACCGTCCGCGCGACTGCCTCTTCCACGAGGCGCCGGGTCTTGGACGGGACGCTGAAACTGCCGGCGAGGCCGAGGATTTCTAGTCTGGACATGAAAGCACCTCCTGAGGATCAGTCTACTGTTTAGGTAGACTATTAGTGGAGGTGCCTTGGCGTCCATTTCGTAGTTGAAGGGGAAAAGAGAAGAGCCTTAGCGTGCGACGAGGCGGGAAGAGGAGAAACGATCTCCCCTCCTCCGGCTTATTCAGGCACTTGCGGAGACGGATAGGCCGGGCGTGCCCAGCAGAAGCGCGGCAAGGCGTCCCGCCTGTACCCGGATGTCCGGCACGGCGGTGATCTCGAAGTGCGTGCCTCGCGTGATCGGGCCTATCCCGAAGATCCGGGCGGAGCTGCGCCCCTGCTGGTCGACCAGCGCATCCTGATGGTCGAAATCGAGCCCGAGATTGAGCGGATCGAGACGTGCGAGCCCGCTGTCGGCAAGCGATTGCAGCAACCGGTTAGGGGTCGGGAAGGACAGCCGGCGAAAACCCCTGCAATCGATGGCATGGGACCCTTCGAGGACGGCCGGCTTATGCTGCCCGGAAGGACGGTAGGACACACGGGTTCCGGTTGCCGTGCGCTCCGCACCCTGGAAATGGCCCTTGAGGATGTGGAGAAGACCGGAGGCCTGTGCTTCGGCGATCCGCGCCGCTGACGACGGCGGCATCCGGTGGCGGTGGGTGTCCCACATGGTGGAGAGATGCCGCAGGAAACGCTGCCGGCTCTCGGGCGGCAGGTGCCGCCAGAGCAACTGCGTGTGCGGCCGCAGCCCGTCGATCACGTCGCGCCAGTCTCCACCTGCCGCCTCGTGAGCGCGGATCGTGGTCCGCAGCCATTGCAGCATGTAGGTGACGCTGGAGCCGATCGGGATATCCGCGACCGAGAGCTTAAGGGGCTTCGTCACCCGGTGAGGCTGCGGCAGCAGGCCCCGTCGCGAGATGGCGTAAATGGGACCGCTCTGGCCGGCATCCAGCAGGGACAGCACCATGTCGATCATCGTCAGCCCGGTTCCGACGAGGACGACTGGCTCCGAGGGATCGCGGTCGTGCGGCCGGGCCCAGGGGTCCTCGAGGCCGGAGACCTTCCGGTCGTCCCTGCAGAAGCCGGTTGCGAGGATGGCGAAATGGGAGGGAAGCACGCTCCCGTCCGAAAGCGCGACCTCGACCCCATGCTCATGGACGCGAAGCGAGACGCATTCCTTCTGCAGGATGCGCAGCCGCGGCACGGAGGAGGACGCGCAGTCCGGCGCGACGAGATCGGCGAGATAGCGCCCGTACGTCATGCGGGGAACGAACTCGAGCCCGCTGCTCGGGCCCTCGCCCTGCCGATCCAGCCAGCGGCTGAAATGGCCGGGATCCTCGGCGAACGCGCTCATGTTGTTGACGCGGGTGTTGAGCAGGTGGGAACTCTGGTCGGTGGAATAGGCTATGCCGCAGCCGACATCCTCCCGAGCCTCCACGATGGTGATGCGCAGCCTTTGCGGTGTGAGCCGCCGCTGCAGCAGGTGGGCGGCGGCCAGCGTTCCGCTCGCTCCCCCGCCGATAATGGTTACATGCAGCGTCATCGGCCCACCTCCCAGGTTGCCTGGTGAAGGCCGACCGTCAGGACGTCGCCAGAACCTGCTCCAGATCCGGAGCCTCGTCCTCCACCATTTGGCGCATTGCCGTCAAAGATTTGTTGTCCAGCACGTCGGCGATCGCCTCGCGCACCTCCAGCATGGTCAGCCGCACCGCGCAGGCGTTTTCGTCCGGGCAGTCGCGGCACCGGTGATAGGCCGTCCGGCTGGCGCAGTGAATGGGCGCGAGCGGGCCGTCGAGGACGCGCAGGACGTGACCGACCATGATCGTATCCGGGGAACGCGTCAGACAGTAACCTCCCCCGCGCCCCTTCCGGGTTTGCACGAATCCGCTGTGTCGAAGGTCCGCCAGGATGGCATCGAGGAACTTCTTCGAGATCGCGTACTTCTCGGCGATCTCCACTGACTGGGCCATGGCTCCGGGAGGCAGTCCGGCAAGGTGGTACAGGGCTTTGAGCCCGTACTTGCCTTTCATCGAAAGCATGGAATGGAATTTCCTTTCGGACAGCATCAAAAGAGAATGTTTCTCCATCATATAGCCGGCGTGTTCGATCTATGCCAGTGGATCGACGCATCGTAGCACTCCTTGCTTCCAAGCGAAGGCTGGATTGTCAGGTTTGCTTAATTCTCGACGCCAAGACTTGCGACAACTGCCCTCGATTCGGTCACTTCGTGCGGCTGACGCTCCATCGGCATGGAGATCATGAGCCAGACGAGGAGATAGGATGCAAGGAACGCGGCCCAGGCCAGGGCTTTGTCCATCTTTTTCATACCGCCGTTCATGTCGTCATCTCCGTTTGGGTGGCCGGGCGAAAGTCCGCCTCCGGGGCCACGAGGTCTGACCAGGACTGCAACGTACTATGACTATGACTAAGTCTACCTCTCAGGTGGACGATGTGAATTCTAAAACTCCGCTCGCGGGGAAAAGTTCTCTTCTCTTTTCCGTGTTCAAAGAGAAGCCGCTACCTGTTCAGCGTGTCGAGCGGATAGGCGGTCGAACTCTTGATCCTCTCCATGGCGAAGTGCGACGTGACGTTTTTCAGCATCACCGTTTCCGTCAGGCGCTGGTAGAAGGCGTCGTAGGCGGCCATGTCGGCAACGGCGACCCGCAGCATGTAGTCCACCTCTCCCGCCATGCGATGGACTTCCATCACCTCGGGGAGGCTGGCGATGGTACGGGAGAATTCCTCCCGCCAGCTCGGCGTATGATCGGCGGCCTCGATCGCGACGAAGACGGTGAGCCCGAGCCCGATATGTTCGGGAGCGACCAGCGCCACGCGTCCGAGGATGACGCCGGACTGCTCGAGCTTCTGTATCCGTTTCCAGCACGGGGTCTGGGAAAGGCCTACCCGCTCGCTGATCTGGGCCACGGAAAGCGTCGCATCCCGCTGCAGTTCGGCGATGATCTTCCGGTCGATGAGGTCCAGCATGGATGCTCCATCCTTAGAGATGGTGACCAAGGCTACCCGAAAAATATTCAATGTCTACTGAATTGGTAGATTATGGATTGAATCGGAATCTGCCGGTTTTGCGACGGGGCCGCCTTGGTCTATTGTCTCCCCTCCGAGAATTGAAGGGACGATTTGCCGGCGTGACCCTGAGCCAAATCCTGATCATTGTCCTGCTGGCGGGTCTGATGGCGGCATTCGCGAGCGATCGCTTTCGGGCCGACAATGTCGCGATTGCCGGACTGGTCATCGGCGCGGCCCTTGGCCTCGTTCCCGCGGACCGCATCTTTTCCGGTC
>JAEZHO010000353.1 GCA_023416545.1 Pseudomonadota bacterium | reverse complement strand
GTCCGGTCGCGACCTCTCCCAGTTCTCGCTCTGGTACCGCCAGGCCGGCACGCCGCTGGTCACCGCGTCCGGCGCATACGATCCGACGGCCGCCACCTTCACGCTCACGCTTGAGCAGATGATCCCCGCAACGCCGGGGCAGCCGAACAAGGAGCCGATGCACATTCCGCTCTCCTTCGCGCTGATTCTCGACAACGGATCGACCGCGACACCCGCCGCCGTGGCCGGCGGAGACGTGACCGGCGACGTGCTCCACCTCACCGAACGCGCCCAGACCTTCACCTTCTCGGGCATCTCGTCGCGTCCGGTCCTGTCGCTCAACCGCGGCTTTTCGGCGCCGATCAACCTGCATCTCGACCGCAGCATCGAAGACCTGGTGCATATCGCCCGCCACGACAGCGACCTCTTCTCCCGCTGGCAGGCGTTGAACGACCTGATCCTGCCCGTCCTCATGCAGGGCGCCCGCGATGTCCGCGACGGCGAGGGCATCACCTGCCCACCGTCCGTCATCTCCGCGCTGATCGAGACGGCCGGCAACGAGGCGCTGGAGCCCGCCTTCCGGGCCCAGGTCCTGGCGCTGCCGAGCGAGGCGGACATCGCCCGCGAACTGGGAAGCAACAACGATCCGGACGCCATCCACACGGCGCGCACCGCCGTGATGACGGCGATCGCCGAGGTCGGCAACACCGTTTTCCAGCACCTCTTCGAGACGATGGGGAACGAAGGCGGCTTCAGCCCGGATGCCGCCAGCGCCGGAAGGCGCGCGCTTCGCAACAGTGCGCTCGCCTACCTCACCTATGCGGAGCAGTCGCCGGTTCGCGCCGCCTTCGCCTTCGCCTCGGCCGACAACATGACCGACCTCGTCCAGGCTCTCTCGGTCCTGGTCCACCGCTTCCCGGAAACGGACGAGGCCGATGCGGCGCTCGGCGCCTTCGTCACCCGCTTCGACGACAATCCGCTCGTCATCGACAAGTGGCTGTCGGTCCAGGCGACCATCCCGGGTGCCGGCACGCTCGACCGCGTCAAGGGGCTGATGGACAACCGCCACTTCGTCGCCAGCAATCCCAACCGCGTCCGCGCGCTGGTCGGCAGCTTCGTCTTCGCCAATCCGACCGGTTTCAACCGCGCCGACGGCGAAGGCTACCGCTTCCTTGCGGAAAGGATTCTCGCGATCGACCCGAAGAACCCGCAGCTTGCGGCGCGTCTCCTGACGTCGCTGCGATCCTGGCGGTCCCTGGAGCCGTTCAGGGCCGATCACGCGCGCTCGGCTCTCATGTCCATCGACCGCAGCGGCAATCTTTCCAGTGATGTCCGCGACATCGTCGATCGCATGCTGAAGGGTTGAACCCCTCTTTGCTGCAACCCTTGATTCCGTTTTGGAATCCCACGGAATCAAGGGATTAAAAAAGTCTTAACTGCCTCTGGACACGGCGAATCACTCGTGATTCATTAGGTCAGATTCGGGCGAGCGGCGCGCCGGATTTCCATGAGGGTTTTTATGAAAACGATGGCGGACGTGCGGCGGGACACCGCCGGCGAAGGATGGTTGCGTCTCAAATTTCCGGGGCGCAACGGGGCGTCGAGGCTCTTCTCGGGCCGCCCCAACCTGACGGTTACGCCGATCTCCCGGCAGATGCCGCGCGTCGAGATGGTCCTCAAGCGCTCCATTCCCCTTCTCATCCTCGCGTTCCTCGCCGTCGTCGCAACCTCGCGCAGCATGGGGCTGGTTTCCGAATACGACCGGCTTCAGGAAGGCGCGCGCCAGGCAACGGCGCTGGTCGCCACCACGGCGGTCGCCGCATTCACCGGCCATGATGCGGCGATCAGCACCGGCGACCGGAAGGCCGCCGAGGCGCGCCTGGCAGGCTTCCTGTCCCCCGACCGCCTTCCTTCCGATGCGTTCCTTCTGCTGGTCGATCCCTCCGGCCGGATCTTCGGCGGCATCGGTGCGGCACCCTATGTCGGGCACCGGCTGACGTCGCTTCTTCCGGAGACGGCGGCGCTCCGCCGCTTCGGCGGTTCCGGCCTCATCGAGACGACCATAGGCGAGGACGCGCATTACGCCTCCATCCAGCCGCTCGGCAATGATGGCGGCCTCGTCGTCGCCGCCCTGTCGCTTGCGCCGATGAAATATTTCTGGCGGCACGAAGTCTCGCTCAACGTGACGCTGTTCGCCTGCATCTCGGCGATCCTGCTCGTCATCCTCTATGCCTATTACATGCAGGTGAAGCGGGCGCGCGAGGCGGACGAAACCTTCCTGGAATCCAACCTGCGCATCGAGACCGCCCTGTCGCGCGGGCGCTGCGGGCTGTGGGACTTCGACGTCGCCAACCGTCGCCTGTTCTGGTCGGGCTCCATGTACGAGATGCTCGGCTATCCGGCGGCAGGAAATGTCATGTCGTTTGCCGATGCGGCGCGGATGATGCACCCGACCGACGGCAATCTCTACGCGCTGGCGCGCGCCATCAGCCGGGGCAATGCCAAGCAGGTGGACCAGATCTTCCGCATGCGCCACGCCGCCGGCCACTATGTCTGGATGCGCGCCCGCGCCCAGGTGGTGCGCACCGCCGCCGGCCGGACCCACGTGATCGGCATCGCCATGGACGTCACCGAGCAGCACCGGCTGGCGCAGCGCTACGCGGAAGCCGACCAGCGGCTCGCCGATGCCATCGAATGCACGTCGGAAGCCTTCGTCCTGTGGGACAAGAACGATCGTCTGGTCATGTGCAACACGCATTTCCAGCAGGCCTACGGGCTTCCCGACAGCGTGCTCGTGCCCGGCACGGAGCGCGCCGTGGTGAATGCCGCCGCCGCCCGCCCGGTCATCGAGCGTCGCATCGCCGACGCCGACCAGCACGGTCTTTCGCGGACGACGGAAGTGCAGCTCGCCGACGAACGCTGGCTGCAGATCAACGAACGCCGCACCCGCGACGGCGGCATGGTCTCGGTCGGAACCGACATCACTCTCATGAAGCGCCAGCAGGAGCGGCTGCGGGAATCCGAACGGCGCCTGATGGCGACCGTCGGCGACCTTTCTGCCTCCCAGAAGAAGCTGGAGAAGCAGAAGGAGGAACTGTCGACCGCCAACGCCAACTACCAGGCGGAAAAGGAACGCGCCCAGGCGGCCAACAAGGCGAAGTCGGAATTCCTCGCCAACATGTCGCACGAACTGCGCACGCCGCTCAACGCCATCCTCGGCTTCTCCGAAATCCTCGTCAACGAGATGTTCGGTCCGGTCGGCTCCCCGAAATACAGCGAATATGCCCGCGACATCCACGACAGCGGCAAGCATCTCCTCAACCTGATCAGCGACATTCTCGACATGTCGAAGATCGAGGCCGGGCACATGAAGATCCACTGCGAGGCGATCGACCTCGTGCCGCTCATCGAGGAAAGCCTGCGCCTCACCGCCATTTCCGCCCAGGAAAAGACGATCACGATCGAGCAGCGCCTTTCCGACGACCTGGCCATGGTGGGCGACCGCCGCGCCATGAAGCAGGTCATGCTGAACCTTCTCTCCAATGCCGTGAAGTTCACCAACGAGGGCGGGCGGATCATCGTGCGGGCCCGCCGCTCGGAATCCGGCTACCTGCTGACGATCGCCGATACCGGCATCGGCATTCCGAAGGCGGCGCTCGGCAAGATCGGCCAGCCCTTCGAGCAGGTGCAGAGCCAGTACGCCAAGAGCAAGGGCGGTTCCGGCCTCGGGCTCGCGATCTCCCGCTCGCTGGTCGCGCTCCACGGCGGCTCGATGCGGATCCGCTCCTGCATCGGCAAGGGAACCGTCGTCTCGATCAGCGTCCCGGACTGCCCGACCTTCGCCGTCCCGCGCCCGTCGGTCAGCTGACGAGCTTCCGGAACACCGCCCGCACCGCCTTCGACAGGCGTTTCACCTCGCCCTCCAGCGTGCGGATGTCGGGGCAGTCGCCTGCCCTTGCGACACGCTCGACAAGGCCGGCCGGCGCTTCCTTCGGGGAGAAGGGGCCGTCGATGCAGAGCCGGATGATCTGCGAGAGTTCGGTGAAGAGCCGGAGCGCCTCGCGCACGGTCGAAAGGTCGTCGGGCTGCAGCATTTTCTCGCCGAGCGCATCGAGCGCCTGCATCGTGCTCATGCCGCTCGTGTCGATGGAGATGCCGCGGGCGGGAGCGACCAGCCGCAGGTACTGGGCGATGAACTCGATGTCGATGAGCCCGCCGGGGATCAGCTTCAGGTCCCAGATGTCGCGCGGCGGCTTTTCCCGTTCGATCAGGTCGCGCATCTCCCGCACATCGGCCCTGATCTTTTCCTCGTCGCGCTGCCGCGACAGGGTTTCGGCGACGACTGCGCAGGCCTCGTCGACCAGTCCGCGATCGCCGCAGACCATGCGGGCGCGGGTGAGCGCCATGTGCTCCCAGGTCCAGGCCTCGTCCTGCTGATACTTGCGGAAGGCGCGGATGCGGGTCGCGACCGGCCCCTTGTTGCCGGAGGGCCTCAGCCGCATGTCCACTCGAAGAGCACGCCTTCCGACATCGGGGCCGAGAGCGCGGCGATCAGGCGTTGCGTCAGCCGTGTGAAGTAGCGGGTGCTGTCGAGCGGCTTTGCGCCGTCGGATTCGGGCGCATCGTCGTCATGGTCGTAAAGCAGGATCAGGTCGACGTCGGAGGCGGCCGTCAGCTCGAAGCTGCCGAGCTTGCCCATGCCCATCAGCGCCACCCTGCCGCCCGGATAGTGGCCGTGGGCCGATTCGATCTCGCGCTCCACCGCCGCCAGCGCCTGCTCGATCAACAGGTCGGCGAGGTCGGTGAAGGCACGTCCGGCCTGCATGCCGTCGATTGCGCCCGTCAGCAGGCGGATGCCGATCAGGAAGCGCTGCTCGGCGGCGAAGATGCGCAGCCGGTCCAGCAGTTCCTCGTAGTGGCGGGCGGCGGTCAGGAAGGTGGAAAGGCGTTCCGACAGGTAGTCGCGCGTCGGAAGCTCGGCCATCAGGCCGGGGTCGAGCATGCCGTCGAAGACATGCGGGCGCGACGAGATGATGTCCGCCAGCCGCGGCGCAGACGACATGACCTTGACGATCAGCGACAGCAGCGCCGGGTTGTTGCCGATCAGCGAAAACAGCTGGATGCCGGAGGGCAGGCCCGAGAGGAAGCTGTCGAACCGCAGCAGCGCCTCGTCGGCCCGGCTGCTTTCCCCGAAGGCCTTGAGGAGATCCGGCGTCAGTTCCGTCAGCCGCTCTCGCGCCTCCACCGACTGGGTGGCGCGGTAGCGGCCATAGTGCCAGGTGCGGATCACGCGGGAAATGTCGGCCGGCCGCTCGAAGCCGAGGGAGGCGAGCGTCTTCAGCGTCTCCGGATCGTCCTGCTGCCCGGTGAAGACGAGGTTTCCCTCGACGCCGGAAAGCTTCGTCTCCTGCTCGAAGAGCCGCGCATAGCGCTTCTCGACCGTCCGCAGCACCTTCTCCAGCCTCGCGGCAAAGGTCGCAGTGTCCGCAAAGCCCATCATGTAGGCGATGCGCTTCAGCTCCGCCTCGGTGTCCGGCAGGCGGTGGGTCTGCTCGTCGCGCACCATCTGGATGCGATGCTCGACGTCGCGCAGGAACCAGTAGGCTTCCGTCAGTTCGGCGGCGATCGCAGGGGTGATCCAGTTCGCCTCGGCGAGCTTCTCCAGCGCGACTTCGGTCTGGCGGGTGCGCAGCGGCGGCATGCGGCCGCCGGCGATCAGCTGCTGCGTCTGGGCGAAGAACTCGATCTCGCGGATGCCGCCGCGGCCGAGCTTGACGTCATGCCCCTTGACGGCGATCGCGCCGTGTCCCTTGTGAACGTGGATCTGCCGCTTGATGGAATGGATGTCGGCGATCGCCGCATAGTCGAGATACTTGCGGAAGACGAAGGGAACGAGCTGGCGCAGGAACCATTCGCCGGCCGCAAGGTCGCCCGCCATGGCGCGCGCCTTGATGAAGGCGGCCCGTTCCCAGTTCTGGCCACGGCTCTCGTAGTAGAGCAGCCCCGCCTCCACCGGCACGGCGAGTGGCGTCGAGCCGGGGTCGGGACGAAGCCGCAGGTCGGTGCGGAAGACATAGCCGTCGGCGGTCCGCTCCTGCAGGATGCGCACCAGCCGGCGCATCATGCGGCCGTAGATTTCCGAGCCGTCCAGCGGGTCCGGCAGGATGCCGCTTTCCGGATCGAAGAAGACGACGAGGTCGATGTCGGAGGAATAGTTGAGTTCGTAGCCGCCGAGCTTGCCCATGCCGAGCACGATAAGACCGGAGCCGGCGCTCGGTTCTCCCGGGTCTTTCAGGACCAGCTTGCCGCTCTCGTGCGCCGCCAGCAGCAGGTGATCGATCGCGGCAGCCACCGCGGCATCGGCAAGGAGCGTCAGGTAGCGCGTCGTGTCGCGGGCGGTGAACAGCCGGGCGAGATCGGCAAGCGCCACCAGGAAGGAGACGCTCCGCTTCAGCGTCCGCAGCGTCGTCATCACCTCCGCTTCCGTCGGCGCTCGGCCGTCCT
>JAEZHO010000328.1 GCA_023416545.1 Pseudomonadota bacterium | reverse complement strand
GGCCTGATCGTCGCCCTCGAACTTTCGGACGGCGAGCTTCTCCTGAAGGCGGATGCGACCAGCGCGCCCGAGTTTCGGGCGGCCGGCGCCAGGCAGTGGAGCTATGAAACCAAGAAGGGAAAGGCGGCCGCCATGCCCTACTGGACCGTTCCCGACGAAGCGCTCGACGATCCGGACATCATGGCGAAGTGGCTCACCCTCGCATACGAGGCGGCGTTGCGGTCGCAGGGCCAGACCTAGCCAGCGCGCGCCCTGAGCGCCGCGAAGGCCTCCACGGCAAAAGCGGAGAGGGGGGAAGGCGGTTCGGCAGGATCGAACCAGGCGATGTCCGACAGTTTGTCCGGTTCGGTAAGGCGGGGTTCGCCGGAGAAATCCGTCGTCACATAGATCAGGGAGACCCAATGCTGGCGATCGGGTTCGATGATCTGTTCGGTGGTGCAGAGCGGCTCGACCGAGCCGATCCGCAGACCGGTCTCCTCCTCGGCCTCCCGGCGCGCGGCCTCGGCCGCAGGCTCCATCGGATCGACCTTGCCGCCGACGATATTCCAGTGCCCCGCTTCCGGCGGGCGCAGGCGGCGGCACAGAAGAACCTTGCCGTCTGCACGCAGAATCACGAGGCCGGTACCGACCCCGGGGAAATCCGTACCGGGTATCGAGCCGGTCACGCGGACTCAGGCCTTGCCGGCGTTGGCGACGATCAGCATGAATGCGGGGATGTCGTCACCGAAGCCGACGGGTGTCGGGCCATCGTCCTGATCGCGGCGGTGACGCGAGCGACGATCGCGGCTGTCGTCGTTGGCGGGGTTCTGACGGCCTGCGCGAGCAGCCGGCTGCGGCCTTCTCTCGGACCTGCGTTCCGGCCTGTTCTGCTCCTGGCTCGCTTCCACGGCAACCTCTTCCACTGTTTCGACCTCTTCGGGCTGTTCCGCCTTCGGTGCGGTCTCGCTGCGCTTGCCGCGTCCGCGATCCCTGTCACGATCCCTGTCGCGATCCTTGTCACGACCCCGACCGCCCTTGCGAGCGCGGTCACTGTCATGGCTTTCCATCGGGGCCGGCAGTTCGGACAGGTCGCCGTTCAGCCACTCGATCTTTTCCCCGATCAGCTTCTCGATCGCATCGAGATACTTGGTGTCGGAACGTGTCACCAGTGTGAATGCCTTGCCGGAGCGTCCTGCGCGGCCGGTACGACCGATGCGGTGGACATAGTCCTCGGCATGGATCGGCACGTCGAAGTTGAACACGTGGCTGACATCAGGGATGTCCAGGCCGCGTGCAGCAACGTCGGATGCCACCAGCAGGGTGATGTTGTTGTCCTTGAAGTTCGCCAGCATGGTCGTGCGCGAGCGCTGGTCCATGTCGCCGTGGAGGGCGCCGACGGAGAAGCCGTGCCGGTCGAGCGAACGGAAGAGATCGGCGACATCCTTCTTGCGGTTGCAGAAGATGATCGCGTTCTTCAGGTCGTCCTGGGCCTTGATGATGTCGCGCAGGACCGCACGCTTCTCGTAATCCTTGGAATGCGAGGCGACGAGACGCTGGGTGACGGTCTTGGCCGTGGAGGAGGGCGGTGCCACCTCGATTCGCTGCGGGTTCTGCAGGAAACGGTCCGCGAGCTTCTGGATCTCCGGCGGCATGGTCGCCGAGAAGAACAGGGTCTGGCGGGTGAACGGGATGAGTTTCGCGATTCGCTCGATGTCGGGGATGAAGCCCATGTCGAGCATGCGGTCGGCCTCGTCGATCACGAGGATTTCGACGCCGGTCATGAGAAGCTTGCCGCGCTCGCAGTGGTCGAGCAGGCGACCGGGGGTGCAGATCAGCACATCGGCGCCACGCTCCAGCTTGCGGTCCTGTTCATCGAAGGAGACGCCGCCGATGAGGAGGGCAATGTTGAGCTTGTGATTCTTGCCGTACTTCTCGAAGTTCTCGGCAACCTGGGCGGCGAGTTCGCGCGTCGGCTCGAGGATGAGCGTGCGCGGCATTCTCGCACGGGCGCGACCCTTCTCCAGAAGGGTCAGCATCGGCAGGACGAAGGAGGCCGTCTTGCCCGTCCCCGTCTGGGCGATGCCGCAGATGTCACGGCGCTGCAGCGCCGGCGGAATGGCGCCCTCCTGGATCGGCGTCGGCGTCGTGTAGCCAGCGTCGGTGACGGCAGAGAGGACTTTCTGGCTCAGGCCAAGATCAGCAAATGTAGTCAAAGGGAAAACTGTTTCCGTTCCGGTTCTTCATAGAACACTCTGGTCGGCGCACGTCGCGTGCCCAACATCTGGCGGCGAGATAAGGGCAAAACTCAACAAAGTCAAGGAAACACGGCAGGTTTGCTGCATGAGTGGTGAATGCTCATGCTTAAGATGCGGAGAACGCGGAAACAGCAATGCTATCAGTTGAGATAGCCGGTCAACTTCATGCCCGCATTCAGGAAATGAACGGGGTCGACAGCCTGCCCGTTTCGGCGAACCTCGTAGTGGACGTGCGGCCCGGTCGAGCGGCCCGTCGTGCCGGCGCGGCCTATGATGTCTCCGGCCGATACGCGGTCGCCCTTCTTCACCAGCACCCTCGAAAGGTGGCCGAAGCGGGTGGTGATGCCGTGCCCGTGGTCGACCTCGACGAGGTTTCCGTAGCCGCCGGAATATTCGGCCGTGATCACCGTGCCCGCGCCGGTGCTGAGGACCTTGGCGCCCGTCTGGGCATGAAAGTCGATCCCGGCGTGAAATGCGAGCCGTCCGAGGAAGGGATCGATGCGATTGCCGTAGCGGCTGGTGACCGACTTGCC
>JAEZHO010000309.1 GCA_023416545.1 Pseudomonadota bacterium | reverse complement strand
CCGCTCTTTGCGGGCGAGACCAATCCGTTCGCCGAAAGCGCCGACACGGCCTTCAGCCCGGATATTCTCGTCGGCGATGGCGAGACGGTCGAGGGAGACGGATGGCGCGTCAGGGCGATCCATACTCCCGGTCACACCGCCAACCATACGGCGTTCGCGCTGGAGGGGACAGGCCTCCTCTTTTCCGCCGACCATGTCATGGCCTGGGCGACGACGATCGTCGCGCCGCCTGACGGATCGATGGCGGATTTCATGTCCTCGCTGGAGAAGCTGCTTGCCCGCGACGACCGCCTCTATCTTCCGGGCCACGGCGGGCCGATCCGGGAGCCCGCCTCCTTCCTCCGGGGGCTGCGCGCCCACCGGCGCATGCGGGAGCGGGCCGTGCTGGAGCGCATCCGTTCCGGCGACAGGCTGATCCCGGACATGGTGAAGGCGATCTATGCGACGACGGACCCTCGCCTGCACGGTGCCGCGGCACTTTCGGTCCTCGCGCATCTGGAGGACCTCGTCGAGAAGGGCCTCGTGACGACCGAAGGCCCGCCATCGCTGAAGGGCGCCTATTTTCCGGCGTGACGCGCGGTCGCACCAACCCCGCGGAACATCCCGCGCAAAGTCTCGTTCTCCTGTCCGGTGCGGCCGTCCGGCTGCACCGCTTATCCCAACAGTGAGGCAGGCATGAAAACGACCCTATTCGCGACCGCTACGGCAATCACCCTTCTCTCCGCAGCATCAGCATTCGCGCAGGCTGCGATCAAGCCGCCGATCGTCGTCCTTCCGGAGTCCGTCGAGCAAACGACGCCCGCCTATCTGCTTGCCGACCGGGTCGAGGACCAGAACGTCTACGGCGCCGACGGGAAGGAAATCGGCGAGATCGAGGACGTGCTCCTCAACGCGGACGGCACGGTCGCGGCGGTCGTCGTGGAGGTCGGCGGCTTTCTCGGGATCGGCGAGAAGGACGTGCTGGTGGACTGGAGCGCGCTCGAGATCACCCGCGACGGCAAGACCCTCCGCATCGCCGCCCCCACTCTCACGCGGGAGGTCCTCGACGCGGCGGCGACCGTCGACATCGACACTCTCGCTCCCGACGGCAAATGACCGTCGCGCCATAGGGCGGGATCTCCCGCCCTATCCGCCGGCGATCCCCAGAAGCTCGGCGTCCAGCCGATCGAGGAAGTCCTCGGCGATCTCCGCACTCATGCCGAGGTCGTGGGCGCCATAGCGGGAGGCGACGCGGACGTCCACGAATGTGGTCTCGGCATCCTCGCGCAGACGGATGACGAGATCGAAGGGCAGGCCGAGGACAAGCGTCTGCGTTTCGCCCTGCAGCAGGACATCCTGATCGACGGGCGCGCCAACCATGCCGGAGAGCGCCGGTTCCGGGCGAGGCAGGGGAATGGGAACGTTATCGGGTTCGACCACCTCGCTGTCGGCGGGCGCATCCGGTTCTGGAAGCGCCTCCTGAAGCTCGGGCAGTTCAACGCCCTTCCTGCCCGTTATCTCGACCCGCGCGGAGATGGCGGCTGCTTCGACGCCCTCCAGGACGCGGTCGAGTGCGCCTTCATACCGCCGGCCAGCGAGACCCGGATAGGCCGCAAGCTGTGCCTGGCGTTCCGCCGCGCCGGAGAGCGCCACGGGCCTCAGCCACTGCTGGTCGTATTGCGGGCGCGACAGGAAGGTCGGAACATCCTCGAGATCGGTGCTTACCTCGTTGAGCGGCGGCCGCGTCAGGTAGAGGGCGGCGCCGGCGGCGACGAAGCCGAGCGGCAGGCCGGCATAGACGAGAGCCTTGGCGGCGGCGAGGCCGCCTTCGGCGCCCTTCTGCCAGAGGCGAATGAGGCCGACCAGCGCGAGCGGCAGGGCTGCGGCGGCAATCGCGGCCGACATCAGCACGAGCGCCACGAAATCCGGCGTGCGCAGCGGCCCGAAACGATGGGCGAGGACGGCCATCACGAACAGGACGAGCGCCGCAAGGCCGATGCGGCGGGCCGCATAGGCTGAATGGGAAACGGGCCGGACATAGCGGACGGTCATGGAATCAGCGGTACCAGAATTTGCGACGGCGTGCCTGTCTGTGTAGAACATGATGGATGATAAGGGAACGAGTCCCGCCGAACGCCCCAGCCCCGAGGTTTGCCATGCGTCGCACGCTGAACATAGTCCTCGTTACCCTGTGCATGCCGCTTGCCGCCTGCCAGACGATGACACCCGAAGAGCGACGTGCCGCCGACCAGCGGACCTGCGCCGGCTACGGGTTCCGGCCGGGCACCGACGCCATGGCGCAATGCCTGCTCGATCTCGACCTCGACCGTCGCGCCGAGATGCGCAGCTGGCGCGACCGGCAGGCGATGACCGTGTGGGGCCCTTCCTATATCGAGCGCCGCATCATCATCGAGGATCGCGACTGAGGCGTGCGCCCTCGCTGTTACTCACCCACGTAACCGCCTGTTCAACCGGTCGGACGCGTCCTGCCCTGCCGTTGGGCGATCGCGGCCTGCGCCGCCGCAAGCCGCGCGATCGGCACGCGGAAGGGAGAGCAGGATACGTAGTCGAGGCCCGTCTGCTCACAGAAGGTGATCGAGGCGGGGTCGCCGCCATGCTCGCCGCAGATGCCGAGCTTGAGGCCGGGACGGGTCGTGCGTCCGCGCTCGGCGGCGATCCGGATCAGTTCGCCGACACCGTCGAAATCCAGCGAGACGAAGGGATCCTCCTCGAGAATGCCCTTGCGCTGGTATGTCGGGATGAAGGCCGCGGCGTCATCACGCGACATGCCGAAGGTCGTCTGCGTCAGGTCGTTGGTGCCGAAGGAGAAGAACTCGGCCGTCTCGGCGATCACATGGGCCCGCAGCGCCGCACGCGGCAGCTCGATCATCGTCCCCGCAAGGTAGCCGATCGACATGCCGGCTTCCCGGCTGACCTCGCCCGCAACCCGGTCTATGCATGCCTTGACGTAATCGAGCTCGGAGCGGAGCCCGACCAGCGGCACCATGATCTCCAGTTCCACTGCCTCGCCGGTCAGGCGGGCGGCGGCGACGGCGGCCTCGAAGATCGCGCGCGCCTGCATGGCGGCGATCTCCGGATAGGATA
>JAEZHO010000295.1 GCA_023416545.1 Pseudomonadota bacterium | reverse complement strand
AAGGACGCGCTGGAGCTTCAGCTTCGCCTTCCCGCAGGCGTCGACCGCGCCCCGGAGGTGATCGTCACGGGGCCGGAAGGCCATGTCTTCTTCGACGGCGGCAAGGGCCAGATGAAGGGTCGCGACTACAGCCTCGACATTCCGATCGAGAAGCTGCCTCGCGACTACGACGCAAGCGGCAAGTCATGGGGCATACTGGTGATTGCCGGCGACCGGGCGATGGAAAGCTCGCTTGTCTTCGACTGACGCGGACCTATAGTGCCGTTGGACGGCGCTGGGGCGCCCGCTGACAGGAGACTACCATGACCATTGCCATTGGCGACAAGCTACCTTCCGCAACCTTCAAGGAAAAAACCGCCGATGGCCCGGTGGAGGTCACCACCGATGAGTTGTTCAAGGGCAAGCGCGTCGTGCTCCTGGCCGTTCCCGGTGCATTCACCGCCACCTGCTCCCAGAACCATCTGCCTGGCTACCTGGAAAACCGCGACGCAATTCTCGCGCGCGGCGTCGACGATATCGCGGTCGTCTCGGTCAATGACGTGCATGTGATGGGTGCCTGGGCGCAGTCGCTCGGCGGAATGGGCAAGCTGCACTTCCTGTCGGACTGGAACGGGGCATTCACCAAGGCGCTCGGCCTCGACGTGGACCTTTCGGCCGGCGGGCTTGGGCAACGCTCGAAGCGCTATTCCATGCTGGTCGACGACGGTGTCGTCAAATCCCTCAATGTCGAGGAAAGCCCCGGGCAGGTCACCGTATCCGGCGCCGCGGCGATGATCGAGCAGCTCTGAAGAGCGCGCTCGCTGCATTCGAAAAGGGAGCCCCGCGGCTCCCTTTTTTCATACATCCATGTCGAAGACCATGAGGCCGGCAAGGCCGCCGTCCGTGAGGGCGACGATGCGGTCGCCCGCGGCCACGTGGTCCGGATGCACCAGGTAGGTATCCCTCGCCTCGGCGTTTTCGAAGCGGACGATGAAGCCGTCGCGGAAGCCGCCGTTCAATCCTTCAGGGGAAACATCGGGGCCGGACTGCACGTCGATCATCCCGGGGATGACGTCGGCCAACGCCCTTATGGAATCGTAGATTGCCTGTTTCTCAGTCGCCTGGACGGCCGACTTGAATCTCAGGAATACGCAATGAAGGATCATTCCAACCTCCGCCAATGCCCCGGCGAGCACATTAGTTATCGTCGAGCGTCGGGCAACCCCAAAACGCTCATGCTGGAACCCGGCGGGCTTGGCGCCACAGCCGGGTTATCGATCGG
Organism: Pseudomonadota bacterium; assembly: GCA_023416545.1. Taxonomy (GTDB): domain Bacteria; phylum Pseudomonadota; class Alphaproteobacteria; order Rhizobiales; family Rhizobiaceae; genus Neorhizobium. Next base: position 1,842 of record JAEZHO010000295.1, on the reverse strand, counting down.
GGAAAGACGCGCGGTCCGAGCGGGGATCAACGCTTCTTGAAGGGCGCCATGCCCTGCCGCGCCAGTTCGTCGGCGCGTTCGTTTTCCGGATGACCCGCATGCCCCTTGACCCAGTGCAGCGTGACCTTGTGCTTGTTGCGCGCCTCTTCCAGCTGCTGCCACAGTTCGGCATTCTTGACCGGCTTCTTGTCGGCGGTCTTCCAGCCGTTCTTCTTCCAGCCGAAGATCCATTTGGAGATGCCGTCCTTGACGTAGGCGCTGTCGGTATAGAGATCGACCTCACACGGAACCTTGAGCGCATTGAGCGCCTGGATGGCCGCCATCAGCTCCATGCGGTTGTTGGTGGTCTGCGCTTCGCCGCCGGACAGTTCCTTCTCGGTATCGCCGTGGCGAAGCACCGCGCCCCATCCGCCAGGACCGGGATTTCCGGAGCATGCCCCGTCAGTGAATATTTCAACGTGCTTCATGATGCCACTTCCGCCGGCAGGCCATATTCGACGCTCGATGCGATCGACCGGTGGAAGCGCAGCTTCCTCAGGTATTCGAGCGGGTCCTTCTTCACCACGAGGGCTCCTTCCGGGGTCGTCAGCCAGTCATAGAGCCTGGTCAGGAAGAAGCGGAGCGCCGAGCCACGGCAGAGGACGGGCAGCGCCTCCCTCTCCTGCGGCGAAAGCGGGCGCACGGCATCATAGCCCTCCAGCAGCGCCATCCCCTTCGTGAGATTGTAGGAGCCGTCCTTCTCGAAGCACCAGGCGTTCAGGCAGATCGAGACGTCGTAGGCGAGCATGTCGTTGCAGGCGAAGTAGAAGTCGATCAGGCCGGACAGCTTGTCGCCTAGGAAGAAGACATTGTCCTGGAAAAGGTCGGCATGGATGACGCCGGAGGGCAGGTCACGCGGCCAGTGGCGGTCGAGATAGGCCAGTTCCTCCCCGATCTCCTCCTCCAGCCCCGCCCCGACTTCGTCGGCCCGGCCGGCGGATTTTGCCCACAGGGTCTTCCAGCCCTCGAGCGACAGGGCGTTCGGGCGGGTCAGTTCGAAGCCTTCGCCGGCAAGGTGCATCTGCGCCAGGGCACGCCCCACCTTGCGGCAGTGCCTTGCCTCCGGTTTGCGCAGCCACATGCCTTCGAGGAAGGAGATGAGCGCCGCAGGCCGGTCGGAAAGCTCCCCGAGGAACGCACCGTCGCGTCGCGGCAAGGGCAGCGGACAGGAGAGGCCGCGGTCGGCCAGGTGCTGCATCAGGCCGAGGAAGAACGGCAGGTCGGCCTTTTCCACCCGCTTCTCGTAGAGCGTCAGGATGAGCGGCTCGCGCGTCGTGTGCAGCAGGAAGTTCGAGTTCTCGACGCCCTCGGCGATGCCCTTGTAGGAGGTGAGCTCACCGACATCATACTGGGCCAGGAAATCTCTGAGGTCGTCTTCCGTGATGTCTGTGTAAACGGCCAAGGTTGTCTCTCAAGATAGATGGTCGCAAAGGCAGGCGAGGCGCCTGCCGGAATCGGCCGCACCCTATCCTACCCGGGACGGGAAAGTCATCCGTTCACGAAGGCCATGTCTTCGCGCGTCAGCGGCACGCCCCGCAGTTCGCGATTGACGAGGAAGTTCTCGGTCTCTTCGGCGGTGATCGCCAGTTCGACCGTCGCGTCATAGCGCGAGCGGAAGGCCTCGATGATCTCGTCGACGATGACTTCCGGCGCCGACGCCCCGGCCGATATGCCGAGCGTGGAGATCGGACCGATCGTGTCCCAGTCGAGTTCGGATGCGCGCTGGACGAGAAGCGACCTCTGGGCGCCTGCCCTCAGCGCGACCTCGACGAGCCGCTTGGAATTGGAGGAGTTCGGCGCGCC
>JAEZHO010000262.1 GCA_023416545.1 Pseudomonadota bacterium | reverse complement strand
GCGATCAGAACGCTGCTGCGCGCGCTGGTGCTCGACGTGTTCGACGAACACGATGCCGAAAGGCGGGCCGGCGCGATCGAGCGCGTCTTCGCGGAGGATGCCGACTTCATCGACCAGGCCGGGCCTCATAGCGGCCGGGCCGACATCGAGGCGGCGGTGGTGAACCTGCATGCGCGACTGGCCGGATACCGCTTCCGCCTGACGAGCGAGCCGCAGGCAGTGCCGGGCGGCGGCCGCATCACCTGGGCATTCGGCCCGCCGGAGGATCCGTCCCGCGTGACCGGAATGGACATCATCGTCGTCAGGGACGGGCAGGTCGCACTGCTGATCACCTTCCTCGACCCGCAAGGGGGCGAAAGGCCATAGCGGCCGGGGTGGGGGAGTGGGTGGTAGGCGTGTCTGCCTGACAGAAGCCCGCTGTGGCGCGCACGAGCAGCCTGAACATGCCGTATCCGAAACTGCGTTGTTCAGCTACACGGCGGCCTCCCCTGATGGGGGATATCCAGTTGTGGGGATGCGGGGTGCTTGCCTAACCCCAATGTCTAGCGCACACTTCCAGGTCTGGAGGGTAGGCGATGCGCAAACTGTGCTGCCTCTGTTGCGTGGGTATTGCATTAACAGCGTGCAACAGCACGTCCTCATCAAACGAGTGGCGCGAAGTCGAAACAAGCCGAAAAGAGGATCGTTTGCATTTAGCGCGGACCATCTGCCAAGGACGTGCGGGCGAAACGCAGGTGCTGGCGGGCAGGTTGTGGATCATGGGTGCCATGGCAGCCGACAGCAGCTTTAAGGCTTGCATGGCTCAGCAGGGCTTCGTCCAGAATTAGGACCGTCAAGAAGATGGCGCACCCGACAGGCAACCAGATGCATCGTTTGGGGCCGAGCAACGCTCTCATGTTCAACAACATCAATAGTTTACGAAGATGCCTTTGGCTGTCTCTCGGCGGATTGTGTACCAGATTGTGAGGCTTTTGTGTACTACTGACCTGCCACTTCACGGGGCAGGCTCCAGCGCTCAATAACGCGAAGCTTGCGTTCGGGATTGGTGTGAGCGTAGCGCTGCGTTATCTGCACCAGGTTGTGCCCCGCTAACTCTTGCACGGTCCGGATGTCGACGCCGCGCTCGATCAGACGAGTGACGAAGGTGTGCCTCAATGAATGCGGCAGGTAATCTTTGTCACCCGACATGCCGAGATGATGCTGCATTGTCGTCCGGTGTGAGCGGAGAGTGTCTGCCCGGATATCGAAGAGCGGGTCATTGAGAAGGGAGATCCTCTCTGCTCGGCTATCCAGCACTTGTTTCGCTCGCTCAGTGAGTGGGACGTCTCGGTTGTTCCCATTCTTGGTGTCGTAAGTCCAGACAATCCGGTCCTTCACGTCCCGCTTCAACACCTTAAGGATCTCGCCTTGGCGCAGTCCGGTATCTATGGAGACTATGATGTAGTCGCGCAGATCATGATACCCCCATCGATCCGTCCATTCGAGCATGGCCGCTTCCTCTTCGTTGCTGAAGAAGCGAACTATTCCCGTGGGCTCCTTCATTAGCCCAACCTTGAAGACCTCACTCAGCCATTTCAGCTCTAACGCTTCCCGCAGGAGGACCGACAGAGCGGCCAGCTTCCTGTTAACAGTCGCTGGCGTTCGCCCACGATCAAGCACGATCGTTTTGACCGAAAGGGCATCCATCTTGTTCAATGACGACACTTGCCGCGCAGGCCCTAGGATACGCAGAACATCCTCAGCATTTATGCGTAGAATGGCTTCACCCTTAAGCCCTCGCCATCGCGCTGCTACAACGTAATCCAAAAGTTCGGAACGCGTTCGTTCGTTTCCAATCGATGTCGAGGGCTGCCTGATGATGGGATCTTGCGGAGCGGGAGACTCCCACTCTGTTTGCTTCCGTCTGCTGCTGGGCATGAACGGTGCCAAGCAGAACCCGAATATCGGCAGCATCATCCCGCTGCAGCCGCTCTATGCACCGGCTTCCGGCGGTGCCTGCCGCAAGGATGGCGATGGCCGCTTCACGGCGTTCCTGCAGGAATGGGCAACCGACCTTCAGACCTCGGGACGTGCGGCCAAGCTGATCCTCGCCTCGATGGCAGAGGCAGGGCTCGACGTCGACAAGCTGCCGCCAGACGCAACATTCTGATCTTGTCGCCACGTATATGTAAAAAGGCCGGTCATCGTTGAGCGGCCATTTTACTGCCCGTTTTGCGCGGCCTGCGGGATGTGGTTTCCGAAAGGCATTTGTGAAACTTTGTACGCGACTACGCGCTCAACCTCATCCTGCCAAATGGCTAGGTGAGGGCAAAGGCTTGTGCCAGAGGGTTCTGACAAATGGCCCCGCGCTTTCCTTTTTCGCTAGATGTAAATTTTGAAGAGCTGACGCTCGGAACTTTGCGGGCTCCCCACAACCGACGTTGGCAGCAAAGCGGGAATAGTGGGCTGCATTCGCAGAAGTTGTACCTGCCGGCACCAACCACATGGCGTCAGGATGAAGACGAAAGATGGGGACATCAAGCTGTTCCGGGATAGCGACGCCGCAAAGATCGTTATCGCGATGGTATGCATTGTGCCTTTAGCGAGTTTGGGGATTGGTACGGGCGTGCTCTACTTACTGGATTAATCGGATATCCTGCCCCACGTGTCCGCCTTGCCCCAGCTTCGTACCGGCCAGCCGTGCGCATGGAACAGCGAAGCAGACAGTGACCACGACTTCCTGATCGTGCTTAGTGATGAAGCCTACGAGAGTTTACCGGGATCTCCTTATACCTATTTTCAGCGTAGGCTCCGTGAAGCGGTCGGGTCAGATTGCGACACCGTGGTGAATTCGACATCAGGCTTCATTGAATCCAGTAAGGACGCTCCCGCACCCGGCCTTCCCAAAGGATCCCACGCTTGGCAGGCAGGGGGAATGCCAAGTGCGCGTAAGCGCACAGAAAATGCCGTCGGCGCGCCGATGGCTGCCGCAGAGCCGGAAAATCCCAAAACGACCCCTCTGAGGCAACCTATATTCGAGTTATAGCTTAGCGGTCCATTCACGAGAGTCTGAATCCGGCCGCATCTAAACTCAGAGGTCGATTTATTCGTCCAAAACTCAACGAGTCGAGTTCTGCCTTGATTTCTTTAAACTCACACACCATAATAAACACATGGCTTCGTTATCACACTCATTGAGCGCGTGTGAAACAAGGAGTGAAGGTATGGCTGAATGGCACTAAGAAGCGCAGATATTTTATTCAAGGATGAATTCGCCGGAACATTGGTCGAAACGGCCAACGGCGGAACGCGCTTCGCCTATCGTGCAGACTGGAACAAAGGCGATATCGCCTGCTGTTTTCCCTCCACACAACGCGAACATGAATGGAAGGTCGGCCTGCATCCGTTCTTCCAGCACCTTGGCCCGGAAGGATGGCTGCGCGAACAGCAGGCTCGTTCGGCTCATGTGGTCGAAGAAGATGACCTGGGGTTACTCCTTCGCTACGGCGCTGACTGCATCGGGGCTGTCAGCATCCGACCACCGGACGATGCCGCACAGCTACCGGGGATTACCGAAGCCACGGCCAGCCCCGGACGCACGGTTTCTGGTGTACAGAAGAAACTTCTCGTCACCAAGGATGCAGAAAGCAAGTTCGTTCCCGCAAGTGCGACGGGATCAGCGCCTTATATTGCCAAATTCAATTCGGATCGGATAGACAGCCTCGTCCGGAATGAACTCCTGAGCCTGCGATGGACAGCCGCTGTCCTGGGTGAGAAGGAAGTAACGGCATTCACAACTTCATTCATAGCGGCCGTTGATGAGACGGCTCTCATCGTTACCCGCTTCGACCGAACATCAAACGGCGATAAATTGCGCCTTGAAGACTGCGCCCAGATCCTCGGCAAGCCCAAGGGACAGGATTATGCAGGCAAGTACGATGCTGCATTTGAAGATATTGCCGCGATCATTCGTCAGCACTCGTCACGCGTACGGATTGACCTTTTGCGGTTTTTCAATCGCCTGATCGCCTTTACGCTGATCGGGAATTGCGATGCCCACCTAAAAAACTTCTCGCTGCTGGAGACACCGACGGGGCTTCGTCTATCCCCCGCCTACGATGTCGTGAACACCGCGTTTTATGACGGGTTTGACCAGACACTGGCGCTGTCAATCGGCGGTGAGAAAATTCATCTGGAAGCGGCCAATCAGGCGATTTTCCGTGCCTTCGGTAAGGAAATCGGGCTGCCGAACAGGGCCATCGACCAGACATTCAAACAGCTAAAGCGGCAGGTGGAAAAAGCTGCTCCCATCATCCGCCCGCCCGACGCGGAGCCGCCGGACGGCTTCGTACATAAATTCAAAGAGATCGTGGATAATTCATGCCTGAGAATACTGGAAACATAGCCCCGCTCGCGTGGCAACGGTACGTGGAAGAAACCCTGCGCCGTCGTAAGGCGGAAGGTCTTACGCAAAAGGATCATTCGGCTTTGGCGGGTGTCAGCCATCCGACAATGGCGGCGTTCGAGCGCGGCGAAACGACCCTGACGTTGGCAAAGGCGCTCGATATCCTGCGTGTCGTGGGTTTGGTAGATGAGCCTGCCGAGGGGGACACGCAAGCCCGGTTTGTGCGTGATGCATTCGAGCGCTGGCGCAATCTGGTTGCGCCGCTTCCGGAGGGGTCTCCCGCGCGGTTTCCGAATGGCTGGTATCGGTTCGATTACTGGCTTGAGGGCGATCTTAAGACGCCGGAGCTGACCGCCTTTGAGCGCATTTTGGAAAAGGCTGTCGTGCGGAAAACGGGCTGGCCGCCATTTTGGCTCCCGACACGCGAAGCCATTCAGCCACATGAAGTGGACGGCCTGATCGAATGTTGGCTTGCGCCGCAAGGCGAGGAAGTTAAGCGCGGCTTCAACGATCCTGCACATTGTGACTTCTGGCGCGGCGCACCTTCGGGACGTATGTTCCTGATCCGCGGCTATCAGGAGGACGGCGAAGAAACATTCCCTGCCGGAACGATTCTCGACACGACACTTCCCCTATGGCGGATGGGCGAGGTTCTGTTGCACGCGGAAAAGCTCGCATCGCTTTTACGCAAAGATGCCGATGCAGCCGTGACGATTCATTTCCGCGCTATGTTCACCGGGCTTCGTGGGCGTGTGCTTCGATCATGGGCGAACCCATTGAGCGACTTGTTCGTGGAAGGCCACGCTGCGCGAGGTGATGAAGCGGTGCTGGAAGCAAAGTTTCCCGCTGATCGTATCGAAAGCCGATTGGCGGAATATCTGCTGCCGTTGCTCACGTCGCTCTATGACAGGTTTGGCTTGGCGGGGTTATCACTCAATCGCGTTGAGGCAGAAGTGCAGCGCTTGCTCAACAGCCCGATCAGCAAAGAACGCCGCCCACGGCGCTAGCGATCCGATCTTTCCGCCCGCTCAAGACCTGTTACACTTGATGCGTTCGCTGCCTAGTGTATTGAAATGTCTTCACGGTGTGCGGTCGGATGCTGCACGGTCCGGGCAGATCGGGCAACCACTGACAGCGCGCTTCGGAAATAATGCTCATTAAGCATCTTACGAAGCGACGCATTCTTCGCCTGATCGGCGTATTCCTTGAGCGCCGTTCCGTCGCGCCAACCGACACTGTAGCTGGGTAAATCCTGTGGCTGGCTTTTCAGCCAATCGATTGCGCTCTCGGTGAATGAACCATTTGCCCATAGCTCGTATCGGAAGGGTTTCGAGTGGGTTCGGCCCACTGTAAGCACTTCGTGAATACGAGGCACACGGTTCGTGTACCACCGCTTCACATCCTTTTCGCTAACTCTTGCTCCCGGCGCTTTCGATTTGCACTCAATTACGAGCATTCCGACCTCATCGCCGCGATCAAGCTGAACATCTATCTCCACATCCAGCCGCCGCTCCCCTGTCTTCAGAAAGCCGCCTTCGACGTCCTTGACGAGGCTGCCGATGATCAATTCAAACAACGCCCCGCGAAGATTGTCGGCTGCCCCTTCAATCTTCGTCAGTCGGGACATCACTTCCATCAGATAAACGGGGTTCGCCGCTGCCGTAGCGCCTGCATCTGTCAGCATCTGGATCAGGGCGCGCAGGGACTTTGCGAGCTCGCTGCCAAAAAGATTTTCAAGCGTTATTGCAAGAATTCCCTTCTTTTTGGCTAGTTCCAGACCGGATGCTGAAAAGACATATCCGACCAACATCGGCATGATGGCACCCACTCCGGCAGGAGCGGATGCCAAATCGCATTTCCGAACGAAGGCCTCGACCTCGTCAATGTCAACGACGCTCCTCAGATTGATATCGCAAACCATGAACCCAGGCTTGACCATACCGCCCGTTGCATTGACTAGAGGACGAAAATGATCGTGTCCCGCCGAGTGGTGTAGCTGGGTGATAGCGAAGCCGCTCGCGAGCGTACCCTCCAATGTGCCGTAGGGAGCGGGCGGCGTAGCGGTGGTCACCAGTGTTTTCCGGTAGGGTCTGGTTG
>JAEZHO010000213.1 GCA_023416545.1 Pseudomonadota bacterium | reverse complement strand
TAATAGGACGTGGCCAGGATGCCGCAGACCGAGGCGACGAATGCCGCCGCGGCATAGGCCATCAGGAAGACGGTCCGGGAATCGACGCCGCAGAGTTCGGCAGCACGCGGGTCCTCTGCGACCGCCCGCCATTTCCTTCCCCATGCACTCGTCGCGAGGATCGCAGCACCTGACCCGACGACCAGCAGCTGGAGCGCGACGCTCACGCACTGGAGGGTGGTCAGGGTAACCGGAAACGCCTCGCCCGGCCACAGCACGACCGGTTGCTTCATGAGCGGCGGAAGCCAGAGGTCGCGGGTCTGTGCGGCAAGCCGCGCGCCCTCCATCAGGACGATCACGAGACCCAGGGCCCCCACGACGACGGCGTTCGGCGAGACCATCGCGAGGGGCCGGATGACGAAGCGTCCTCCAAGCATGCCGGCTCCGACACCGCTGCCAAGCGCGGCCAGGGCGGCGAGCGCCAGCGCGGCCGGCAGCACGAGCCTCAGTTCATTCCAGCCGTAGTGCGCCACCATCACGTAGACTTGGCCGGCGAAGGCGAAGATCGCGCCATAGGTGATGTCGGCGCGTCGCGTCACCGCGAAGGCGATCGCATAGCCGAAGGCAAGAGCCGCGTAGAGCGTCGCCACCGGCACAGCATTCGCGAGCTGCTGCAGGAGGTAATCCATGCCGCAGCATTCCATCATCCGTGTAACTGGTCAAATGGGTTTTGATGGTTATACTCATGGTCATGACCTTCGCCTGGACTCCCCACCGCTTCTCAGGAGGCGCGCTTGCCCTTGACGTCGCCAACAGCGTGATCCTGCGCGCAGACCCGGACCGCCGTACCGACCGCTTCGCGGTGCCGGCACAGATGGAGGGGTTTGCAGCGGCGGCCGCGGAGTTTTCGGCGGAACGCAACCTGTTCGGCGACATCCGGCCGGTGCCGGAGCGGAACCGAACCGGTTTCATTGCGCTGCGCGAGGCGATCGACGCCTATTTCCGCCGCCGCGTCGAGGGAGATGACGACCGCCTTCTCCTCGCAGACCTGCTGCAGGCCTGCGGGAACGTGCTGCGGCAATCGGCAAGCGAGGCGACGCTGGAGGCAGCGACGGCCCGCTCCGCGCTGCGCCTGCTTGCGGAAACCGAACGCCTGAAGATCTGCGGCAATTGCGGCTGGCTGTTCCTCGACCGGAGCCGCAACCGCAGCCGCATGTGGTGCGACATGGCCGTGTGCGGCAATCGCGTGAAGGCAAGCCGCCACTATCGGCGCAGGAAGGAGATGGTCTCGTGAGGAACCGGTTCGTGCTTGTCCTGATCCCGCTCCTTGCCCTTGGCGGCTGCCAGCGGGAAGCGGACGAGGAGGATCTCGTGGAGCTTTCCGGCAGGATCTTCGTCTTCAACTACCGCCTGGCGCGGGCGACCTATCTCGTGACGCTGCGCAGGCTTTCTCCCCTGCCGGAAGGCGCGGTCGCAGAGGCGAGTTTCGAGGACCCCCGTGGCGGAGCGCGCCTGACGGCGGAACAGAAACTGTTTCCCGCCATGACGAAGATCGTGCTCGAAAGCCCGCCGATACACTGCGTGAAGAAGGGCATTCCCTACGGCGTCACGATCCGTCTCTTGGACCCCTCAGGCGACGTGTTGCAGACGATCGAGACGACCATCACGTCGAATGTCGACCAGGACGTGCTGCCCGCAAAGCCGCTGTCGCTCGGTCCCGCCTACGACCGGAACCCGGACGTGTTCAGGCCCGACGGCACGGCCGATTTTTCTCCGGAGGCCTGCCCGGAATGAAAAAAGCCGGCGCGAGGGCCGGCTTTTCCAGAGGTATCGGACGGCAGATCAGCCGACGATCTCGGTGTCGGAGAACCAGTACTTGATCTCCTGCGCGGCGGTTTCCGGCGCGTCCGAACCGTGGACCGAGTTTTCGCCGATCGAAAGGGCGAAGGTCTTGCGGATGGTGCCTTCCGCGGCCTGGGCCGGGTTGGTGGCGCCCATGATCTCGCGGTTCTTCAGGATGGCGTTCTCGCCTTCGAGAACCTGGACGACGGTCGGGCCGGAGGTCATGCCTTCGACGAGTTCGTCGAAGAAAGGACGTTCCTTGTGGACCGCGTAGAAGCCTTCGGCCTCGCGCTTGCTCATCCAGACGCGCTTGGAAGCGACGACGCGCAGACCGTTATCCTCGAATACCTTGGTGATCGCACCGGTCAGGTTGCGCTTGGTGGCATCCGGCTTGATCATCGAAAACGTGCGTTCAATCGCCATCGTCTAAATCCTTTGTTTTCCGAGAAAGTGGGCGGTCTTTACCCGCCCGGGGCTCTGGAAACAAGGGGGTTCAGGCAATTTCACGCCGCTGTCACACGCCGACCGAGCCCGTCGTGAAGGTCGAGGCAGCGCTCGAACCATGCCATGACCGTATCGTCCTGCGCCAAGGGAGGCGGGCCGGCCGTCACCCGCATCCACTGCAGGGCGCCGAACAGGATGTAATCGGCAAACAGCGGGCCATCGCCACCGAGGAAGGGCTGGAAGTGCAGCGTGCGGCGGAGCGGGTCCAGCCTCGCGGCGAACGCTTCCCGTTCCGCCCCTCCCTCTGCGGCGACGGCTTCGATTTCCCTGCCCAGCCGATCCCGGCGGCTTTGCCGGAAATATGCCTGGTCCGGCGCGTCCAGCATGTCGTGGATGTGCATGATCGCCATCTTCGTCACCGGCATGTGGAGGACCATCTGCGTGAAGCTCTCGACGAAGCGCGACAGAGCCTTGCCGCCCTCCCCGCCGAACAGCGTCGGGCGATCGGGATAGGCCTCCTCCAGGTAGAGCGCGATCTCGAAACTGTCGCGGACCAGGCGGTCCCCGTCCCGCAGCACCGGCACGGTCTTGGAAAAGCCGGCCTCGATGCCGGGGACGGCGGTGAAGGGATAGGGCCGCTCCACGAAGTCGAGCCCCTTGTGGGCTAGCGCCATCGAGACCTTCCAGCAATGCGGCGAGAAGGGACGGGTCTCGTCCTTGCCGCAGAGCGAATAGAGAACACGCGTCATCATCTGCTCCTCGCTTCCATCCAGTGCCGGCCATACTGGCGGTCCTGCAGGATGCGTCCAATCAGGAAAATTCATGCATCCCATCAGGCCATGAGGTACGAATTGGCGCTAGGATAAGGCGACCGACCGGAGAACCGCCGATGCGCCGTCATTTCCAGATGTTCGCCGACTACAACCGCTGGGCCAACGAGCAGGTCTACGAGGCTTGCGAAGCCCTGAGCGACGAGGAGTACCGCGCCCACAAGGGTGCCTACTTCGGCTCGGCCTGCCGCACCCTCAACCACCTTCTCGTGGCGGACCGGATCTGGATGAGACGCCTCACCGGCAGCGGCGACGCTCCGAAGAGCCTCGACGCCATCCTGTTCCCGGACTTCGAGGAACTGCGCGCGGCGCGGCGCGCGGAGGACCGGCGGATCATAGAATTCGTCGATGGGCTCGACGACGACCGGATCGCGGGCTCCGTCAGCTACACCATGATCACGACGCCCACGACGATCACGCAGCCGCTGGGCCTGATGCTCGCCCATGTCTTCAACCACCAGACACACCATCGCGGCCAGGTCCACATGATCCTGACCGCGACGGGAAAGCCGTCCCTGGTGCTCGACCTCGTTCACTTCCTGCGGACGGAAGGCAGCAGGTGGATGTAGGTTCAGGCCGCGTTGCGGTCGGTCACCGGACGGTCGGTCGTCTGCCGCCCTTGCGTGCCGGAGGTGAGCCGGAACCGGACCATCAGCTGTTCCAGGACCGCAGCCTCGTTGGCGAGGGCCTGGACGGCGGCTGAATTCTCTTCCACCATCGCGGCATTCTGCTGCGTTCCCCGGTCGATTTCGGCGATCGTGCCGTCGATCTCGGAAATCCCGCTTGCCTGCTGGCGTGCACCGGTGACGATCGTCCGGATTTCCGCGCTGATTTCGCGGACCTCGTCGGCTATCATGCCGAGGGCCTCGCCGGCCTGGTTGACCAGCGCCACGCCGTTGCCGACCTCGGAGCCCGAAGTGGTGATGAGATCCTTGATCTCTCTTGCGGCACTGGCGGAGCGTTGCGCGAGCTCGCGGACTTCCTGGGCGACGACCGCAAAGCCCTTGCCCGCCTCGCCCGCCCGGGCGGCCTCGACGCCGGCGTTCAGCGCCAGCAGGTTGGTCTGGAAGGCGATCTCGTCGATGACGCCGATGATCTGGCCGATCTCGCGAGACGAGTTTTCGATCCGGCTCATTGCCTCCACGGCATTGGTGACGATGACGCCGGAACGTTCCGCCCCCTGGTGGGCCTTCTCGACCATATTCCCCACCTTTTCCGCCACATGCGCCATCTGGTTGACGGTCTGGGTAAGGATGCCGAGCGCACTCGCGCTCTCCTCGACCGAGGCGGCCTGCCGTTCGGTACGGACCGACAGGTCGTGGGTGGACTGGCTGATCTCGGCGGTGCCGCCGCGGATGGTGTAGGCGACGTGGCCGGCCTGGGCCAGGACGGACTCGAGGTTCTTCAGGGAGGTATTGTAGGTGTCCCGCAGCGCATCGAGGCTGCCCTCGAACGGCTCTTCGATGCGATGTGCCAGATTGCCGACCGACAGTTCCTGCAGCGCCATTCCCAGACGGTCCACGACGACCTTCGTCGCCTGGGCCTCGCGCGCCCTCTCCTCGGCGTTCAAGGTCCGCTGCTCCGCGGCCTCGCGGTCGGCTTCCCGGGCCCGCTCGGAGGCCTCGACCGCGTTCCGCTCGGCGGCATTGGCGGCTTCGACCGCCGCTTCGGACGCCTGGAAGGCGTTGACGACGGCATGGGTGAGCGCGACGAGCACGCCGCATTGGACGATCAGCACGACGGCATGCAGGATGACGCGCGAGAAATCGGACTCTCCGGGAAAGACCGCGAGCGGCATGACGAGGAAGAGTGCGAGATGGTGGACGGCTACCAGCGCCGAGTAACCCAGCAGTGCCCGCCAGTCGATCCAGACCGCGCAGATCGCGAGCGAAGCGAAGAAGTACATGTGGATGTCGATCTGCAGGGGCGAACCGGAGAAGGCGTAGACGAGCATCGCCACCGTCGCGGCATGCGCCATGGAGGTGACGATGCGGGTCGTCGGGCCGGTGCGATCCTGCCACCAGCCCGCTGTCGCAAGCGCGACGATCACGAAGGTCGCGAGCACGGGAGCGAGTGAAAAGCCGTCGCTTCCGGAAAGCTCCCTCGCCGCGACGAGGAACAGGTTGATCCACAGGAGCCCGACAATGATGCCGGCAGCCTTCTGCCGTAGAACCTCGAGTGAACTCATCCGCTGCTTCCTTCCATGCAACCGATTGCCAATTGATGATTGAGGACCAGGAGCGCGCCGGCCTCTGCGAGCCTTGCTGCGAAATCCGGAGCCTCCGAATGGGCGACAGTCATCCACGGGAGCCGACCCTGGGCGACGAAGGCGCCCCCGGCGTTGGCGATGACGGTCAGTGGATAGTCGGGGGGGCGATCAGGGTTCGTCAGCACCAGCACGAACCGGCCGTTGGGCAAGGCCCAGACCGAGACGATGAGGAACAGGAAAACGCAGAAACTCAGCGCTATAAAGTTTCGACCCGTCAGCATCCGCACCTGTCCCGGGGCGCAACCGTTCGCGCGTCTCCATCCCCTTGATCCCGGAAATCTTGTTAGCGGCCATTAATAAAAAAGCCATTAACCACGTTTTTGCGTTTTGCCAGGTCTGCAGAAGGCAATGCTCCGGGCGCCCGTCGGGGCGTCGTGTCGCTTACCTGCTTGCCACGCTCCCCGAGTTCAGCCAAAACGCGGGCCATGATCACCATTACCGATGTCTCCGCCCGGATCGCGGGCCGCCTGCTCCTCGACCATGCGAGCGTCAGCCTCCCGGCCGGCGCCAAGGTGGGACTGGTGGGACGCAACGGCGCGGGAAAATCCACCCTGTTCCGGATAATCACCGGCGACCTCGCGGCCGAAACCGGTTCCGTCTCGATCCCCAGGAACGCCCGAATCGGCCAGGTGGCGCAGGAAGCGCCCGGCACGGAACAGCCGCTGATCGAGATCGTGCTGGCCGCCGACAAGGAACGGACGGCGCTGATGCGGGAGGCGGAGACCGCCACCGACCCGCACCGGATCGCCGAGATCCAGACGCGGCTGGTGGACATCGACGCGCATTCGGCGGAGGCGCGGGCCGCGAGCATTCTCGCAGGCCTCGGCTTCGACCACGAGGCGCAGGCCCGCCCCGCCTCGTCGTTTTCCGGCGGCTGGCGCATGCGCGTCGCGCTGGCGGCGGTCCTGTTCTCGCAGCCGGACCTGCTGCTTCTCGACGAGCCGACCAACTATCTCGATCTCGAAGGCACGATGTGGCTGGAGGACTATGTCCGCCGCTATCCCTATACCGTGATCATGATCAGCCACGACCGCGACCTTCTGAACAATGCGGTCAACTCGATCGTCCATCTCGACCAGAAGAAGCTCACCTTCTACCGCGGCGGATACGACCAGTTCGAGCGGCAGAAGGCGGAGGCCGACGAACTGCAGATGAAGGCGCGCGCCAAGAACGAGGCGGCGCGCAAGCACCTGCAGAGCTTTATCGACCGCTTCAAGGCCAAGGCCTCCAAGGCCAAGCAGGCGCAGAGCCGCGTCAAGGCGCTGGAACGGATGGGCACGGTCGCGGCCGTGATCGAGGATCATGTCCAGCCGATCAGCTTTCCCGAGCCCGAAAAGCAGCCCGCCTCGCCGATCATCGCGATCAGCGGCGGGGCCGTCGGCTACGAGGCGGACAAGCCGATCCTGAAAGGCATCAACCTGCGGATCGACAATGACGACCGCATCGCGCTTCTCGGCGCCAACGGCAACGGCAAGTCGACCTTCGCCAAGCTGATCGCCGGGCGGCTGTCACTGCAGGCCGGGGAAATGAAGCTCGCGCCAAATTTGAAGGTCGGCTTCTTCGCCCAGCATCAGCTGGACGACCTGATCCCGAACGAGACGCCCGTCGACCACGTGCGCCGGCTGATGCCGCAGGCGGGGGAAGCGCAGGTGCGCGCCCGCGTCGCGCAGATGGGCCTTGCCACGGAGAAGATGGCGACGGCGGCGAAAGACCTTTCCGGCGGCGAAAAGGCACGGCTGCTGATGGGGCTCTCCGCCTTCCATGCGCCGAACCTGCTGATCCTCGACGAGCCCACCAACCACCTGGACATCGACAGCCGCCGGGCGCTCATCGAGGCGCTCAACGACTACGACGGCGCCGTCATCCTGATCTCCCACGACCGCTACCTGATCGAGGCGACGGTGGACCGGCTGTGGCTGGTGAACGAGGGAACGGTGAAGCCCTTCGAGGGCGACATGGAGGAATATCGCGACCTGATCATCGCGGCCGGCCGAAAGAAGGACGACAAGCCGCAGGGCGCGTCGGACGAGCCGGCGAACCGGGCCGAGCAGCGCAAGGCGAACGCGGAGCGGCGCGCCTCGCTCGCGCCGCTGAAGAAAAAGATCAATGAAATCGAATCGGTAACCGCAAAGCTTGAAAAGCTGATTCAGCAACTTGATGCGGAACTTGCGAATCCGGTGCTCTACGAGAAGGCGCCGGCCAAGGCGGCAGAGAAGGCCAGGCAACGCGGCGAAGCGGCAGCAAAGCTCGCCAATGCCGAAGAGCAGTGGCTGGAGCTGTCTGCCGAATACGAGGAGGCGATGGCCGGCTGAGGCCTTACGCCTTCTTCACCCACCGCCCCTCGGGGGACTGCTGCCAGTAGGTGAGTACATGCCCCTCGCCCTTCAGCCGTTTCCACTGGCTGCGGGCATTCTCCACCTGCGCGGCATCGTAACCGTCGAACATGAAGACGACGCGTACATACGCGTCGAGCGGCGGCGGCTCCGCGCCGTCGACGACGAAGCGGACATTGGCCTCGTTGACATTGCCGGGGCCGTCCGTGACGAGGACCGGCTGGCGCGCGGCGTCCTCGCCGGCCTCCGTCCCGTGCGGCAGAAAGCTGTCCTCCCGGTAGGTCCAGAGATGCTCGTCGAGGCTGTCGCGACGCTCCTCCCCGCCCGTCTGGACCACCACCCGCCAGCCCCGCTCGACGCTCTTTTCTAGGAGCGCCGGCAGCGCATCCTCGAGCTTCGATTCCGTCAGGTGGTAGAACAGCACTTCGGTCATGGTCAGGCTTCGTAGTGGTCGCGGACCAGCCTGTCGAGAAGGCGCACGCCGTAGCCGGATGCCCAGGACTGGCTGATCTCACTGGAGGGCGAGTTCATCGCCGTGCCCGCCACGTCGAGATGCGCCCAGGGCGTATCGCCGACGAAACGCTTCAGGAACTGCGCCGCGGTGATGGCGCCGGCATTGCGCCCGGCCGAGTTCTTCATGTCGGCGAACTTGGAATCGACCATCTTGTCGTATTCCTTGCCGAGCGGCATGCGCCAGACCTTCTCGCCGGTCGCTTCGCCGGCCGAGCCGAGCTGGGCTGCCAGTTCGTCGTCATTGGAAAAGAGCCCGGCATGCTGGTTGCCAAGCGCCACCATGATCGCCCCGGTCAGGGTGGCGAGATTGATCATGAACCGCGGCTTGAAGCGGTCGTTGCAATACCAGAGGGCATCGGCGAGCACGAGCCTGCCCTCCGCATCGGTATTGATGATCTCGATGGTCTGGCCGGACATGGAGGTGACGATGTCGCCCGGACGCTGGGCATTGCCGTCCGGCATGTTTTCCACCAGGCCGATGATCCCGACCGCGTTGACCTTGGCCTTCCGGGCCGCCAGCGCGTGCATAAGGCCCGTCACCGCGGCCGCGCCGCCCATGTCGCCCTTCATCTCCTCCATGCCGGCACCCGGCTTGATGGAGATGCCGCCCGAATCGAACACGACCCCCTTGCCCACGAAGGCGATGGGCGCATCCTTGGACTTTCCGCCCTTCCAGTGCATGACGGCGATCCGCGGGGGACGGGCCGAACCCTGCGCCACGCCGAGAAGCGCCTGCATCTTCAACTTGCCCATCTCCTTCTCGGTCAGGATCTCGACCTCGACGCCGAGGCCCTCCAGTTCCCTCGCCTTCTCGGCGAATTCGACCGGGCCGAGGACATTCGGCGGCAGGTTGACGAGATCGCGGGCCAGAAGGACGCCGCCCGAAACGGCGCGGACGTCATCCAGCAGCCGGGCGGCATCGGCGTGCGCACCGGTGACGATGGTGACGGCGACCTTCTTCGGGAGCTTTTCCTCGTCGTCCTTCTTCTGGGTCTTGTAGGCGTCGAACGCGTAGCCGCGCAGCATCATGCCGAGCGCGAAATCCGCAGCCTCACGGGCCGAGACCTGCATTCCGGGGGCATCGAGGAAGACCACCGCATGCTTTGAGGACTTGAACTGCCCCGCCGCGGCGCCGCCGGCGCGCAGCCAGTCGTGCGCCGTCAGCGCGCCAGGCTTCCCGAGCCCGAGCAGCACGAGCCGGTCGGCCGCAGACCCGGCCGGAGCGATCACCTCGAGCGTCGACATCGACTTCGCCTTGAAGCCCGCGATCTCCGCGGCCCGAGCCGAGATATTCGAGGGGTCCGCCTCGGCAAGACCGGCCGGAGCATCCTCGCCGGCGACCTGCAGCATTACAGCCAGCGATTTCTCCAGCGGCGCGGACGATGCAAAACGGATTTCATACTTTCCAGACATTCTCACTCCGAAGCTCGCATTGGGTTTGCGCCGATCATCCTCCTTTCATCGAACAAGGCAACCCGAATGACGAATTTCCTTAGGGCCCGCCACGGCTTTCGCCGTTCGGACGGCATCGACGCTGCGGCGACGTTCCGGCCTCCCCGCCGCCGGTCGCGGCTCGCGGCGTCACGGCACTTTTCGAAATGACACACTCCGTCAAAAAATCACCTTGAGGGCGAGTTTTATAAGGCCGTATCCATCGCAAACGTCGAGCCAATCGCTTAGATAGGCTTGGCGGTTCGATGGGCACGGGACCCCGAATCGCTGCAGCGGAACGTGATGAAGCTTCTCGAAATCTACATTTTGCGCCGTATCTTCCAGATGTTCCTGGTCACGCTCCTGCCGGTGCTGACCATCATCTGGACCATCCAGGTACTCGGACGCATCAACCTCGTCACCGACACAGGTCAGTCGATGGGCTCCTTTGCCGTGCTCGCGACCTACATCCTGCCGACGATCGTGCCGGTCGTTCTTCCTTTCGCGCTCGCCATCGGCATCACGCAGACGCTGACGGCGATGAACAATGATTCCGAACTGCCGGTGATCGATGCCGCCGGCGCGTCGCGCAGCATCATCTACCGGCCGGTTCTCCTCCTCGCCGCAGCCCTCAGCATCTTCACGTTCGTGGTCGCCAATTTCATCGAGCCGCCCTCGCGTGTGGCCGCGCGACAGATGGTGGCGGCGGCCTATGCCGACCTCCTCTCCTCCGTGATCGAGGAGAAGACCTTCCGCAGCATCGAGGACGGCCTCTACGTGCAGATCTCGGAGCGCCATTCCGGGCGAATCCTGACCGGCCTGTTCGTGGTCGACCAGCGCGATCCGAACTTCGACCTGATCTACTATGCCCGCGAAGGTTCGATCGACGAGAGCGGAACCTCGCTCACCATGCGAGACGGCGAGGTCCATCGGAAGACCGCCGAGGGTCGCGTCTCGATTATCAAGTTCGTCTCCTACGCCTTTGATCTTTCAGCGATGTCCGGCGCGGACGCCCCCTCCTTCACGGCGGCCGACCGCAGTCTCGGATTCCTTCTCAATCCCGATCCCGAGGATTCGCACGTCAAGCATTCGCCGGGAAGCTACCGGGCAGAACTGCATGGCCGTCTCACCGAGTGGCTTCTGCCCTTCATGTTCGCCCTCATCTCCCTGGTCGTCGCCGGCGATTCGCGCTCGCACCGCCAGGCCCGCCTGCATCCGATGGTCATCGCGCTAGTGCTGGCCTTCGGCATCCGCTGGCTCGGTTTCTCGTTCAAGAACCTCGTCAAGCAGGACGAGGCCTACATCTTCGCGCCCTACCTTCTTCCGCTCGTCACGATCGGGGTGTGCAGCTATCTGCTCGCGACCCATAAGACGATCCGCCTGCCGCGCGCCGTCTCCAGCTTCGCCAACGAGATGCTTCGCAAGGTGCGGCAGCAGTTCTCGTCGCGCGCCTCGATCGGGGGCAGCCCGTGATCGCCAAGACACTGTCGCGCTACTTCTTTCGACGCTACGTCACCACCGCCGGCTGGTTTTTCCTCGGCGTCTGCGGGATCATCTTCCTGGCCGATTTCAGCGAGACCAGCCGGCGGCTCTCCGACATGGAGGGGTATTCCGTGCCGGCCGGCCTGCTGTTCACGGCGATGCGCGTGCCCTCGATCTTCCAGCAGACGATCCCGACCCTCACCCTCTTCATCGGGATGACGACGCTCATCGCGCTCAACCGCCGCTACGAGCTCGTCGTGACGCGCGCCGCCGGCATCTCGGTATGGCAGTTCATCACCCCGTTTGCGGCCGGAGCCCTTTTGATCGGCTTGCTCGCTATGCTCGTGATCAATCCGGTGGCGGCGTGGGGGCAGCGCGAATCGATCTCCATGGAATCATCCTGGCGCGAGGCGAGCGGCCGGTCGCGCAAGGCGGAATTCCTTCCGTGGATCCGGCAGATGTCCGAGGGCAAGGACACGATCATCGGGGCGAAGAGCTACCAGGAGGGCGGCGCGGAACTGCTCGACGTCGTCATCTTCCATTTTGACGAGAACGGCCAGGTCGTCCTTCGCCAGGACGCGGCAAAGGCCAAGTTGGAAGATGGTTACTGGATGCTTACCGACGTCGAGGAGATTCGCCCCGGCGAAATCCCGAGCCGTGTCGAAAGCGCGCGACTTGGTACCAATCTGAAGCAGGAATACCTGCAGGAGACGCTGTCGCAGCCGGAAACCGTTGCATTTTATGATCTTTTGCGAAAGATCCAGGTCGGCCACTCGTTCGGGCTTTCGACCAAAGCTCTGGAGACGCAATTCCACTCGCTGCTTTCGCTCCCGCTGCTGCTCGTGGCGATGACTCTCATTGCTGCCACAGTCTCTTTGAAATTCAGTCGCTTCGCGCAATCCCGGTCAGTGATTCTGGGTGGCATCGTTTCCGGCTTCGTGCTTTATGTCGTGACGGTTCTCGTAAAAGCATTCGGGAGCAGTGGCGCCGTTCCGCCTTTCGTGGCGGTCTGGGTGCCAGTGATCGTGGCGACGGCTCTCGGCGCGACGATTCTGCTCCACCAGGAGGATGGCTAGTGGCGGTAAACGACCGCGGAAATATCAGACGGCGCCTTGCGGTCCTGCTGGCGAGCGTTGCTGTGTGCGTGAACGGCATGCAGCCGCTTCCCGCTCGCGCGCAGGAAAGCAATTCCGGCCTGCCGTCGTCCCTGACGGACGACGACGCCAAGATGCTGCTGCGCGCCAATGAACTGGTCTACAATCGCGACGCCGAGAAGGTCACCGCCTCCGGCGGCGTGCAGATCTATTACAACCGCTACCGCATGGTGGCGCAGCGGGTGGAATATAACCAGCAGTCGGGCCGGGTCATCGCCCGCGGCAATATCGAGCTGATCGAGCCGGACGGAAACCGAATCTATGCGGACGAGCTGGACGTCACCGACGACTTCGGCCAGGGCTTCCTGAATTCGCTCCGCGTGGAGACCACCGACAATACCCGCATCGCGGCGGAGAGCGCCGAGCGCCTTCCCGGCGACCTCATGGTCCTCAACAGCGGCGTCTACACCGCCTGCCTTCCCTGCGCGGAAAAGCCGAATCGCGCACCGCTCTGGCAGGTGAAGGCGGAGCGCGTCATCCAGAACGGCCAGACCCATACCGTCCGGCTGGAGAACGCCCGCTTCGAGCTCTTCGGCAGGCCGATCGGCTTCCTGCCGTTCATCGAGGTTCCCGACCACACGGTGGAGCGGAAGTCGGGCTTCCTCTTCCCCACCATGAGCCTCGACGACAAGCTCGGCTTCGGACTGACCGTTCCCTATTACCATGTGTTTTCGCCGCACATGGACGCGACGCTGAGCCCGACCTACTACACCGGCCAGGGCCTGCTGCTGGAGGGCGAGATCCGCAACCGGTTCGAGACGGGCGAGCACAGGTTCCGTTTCGCCGGCATCAACCAGCGCGATCCGCACGCGTTCGACGTCAATACCAGCGACTACAATGCCGATACGCGGCTGATGGCCGCCTCGGAAGCACGCTTCGAGATCAACCCGCGCTGGGCCTTCGGCTGGGACGTCATGGTCCAGAGCGACAACAACTTCTCGAAGACCTACAGGCTGGACGGCGTCGACGACGACGTCTTCCGCAACGAAGTCTACCTGACCGGCCTCGGCAAGCGTAACTACTTCGACCTGCGCGCCTTCTATTTCAACGTCCAGGATACGGCCGACGACAACATTGCCGAGCGTCGCCAGGCGATCGTCTATCCGTCGCTGGACTACCAGTACATCTCCCCGGAACCGGTTGCCGGTGGCGAACTGTCGATCACGACCAATTTCACCAACCTGTCGCGCCGGGAAGACGACTTCTACTATGCGGGCACGACCGCCCGCTATCCGGGGCTCGAGGGCAACTACACCCGCTTCTCGACCGAAGCGGAATGGAAGCGCACCTTCACCACGCC
>JAEZHO010000212.1 GCA_023416545.1 Pseudomonadota bacterium | reverse complement strand
ACACGATCGCCAATGCCCGGGTCACGGGAAAGATCACGCTGGACGGCCAGGATATCCAGGACCCGGACATCGACGTCGTGGAACTGCGTGCCCGCGTCGGCATGGTCTTCCAGAAGCCCAACCCGTTCCCGAAGTCCATCTACGAGAACGTCGCCTACGGCCCGCGCATCCACGGCCTGGCGCGTTCGAAGGCCGAACTGGACCAGATCGTCGAGAGCAGCCTGCAGAAGGCGGGTCTCTGGAACGAGGTGAAGGACCGGCTGCACGAGGCGGGAACCGGGCTTTCGGGCGGCCAGCAGCAGCGCCTGTGCATCGCCCGCGCGGTCGCAGTCTCGCCGGAAGTCATCCTCATGGACGAGCCCTGTTCGGCGCTCGACCCGATCGCCACGGCAAGGGTGGAGGAACTGATCCACGAACTGCGGGCGAACTACTCGATCGTCATCGTCACCCATTCGATGCAGCAGGCGGCCCGCGTCTCGCAGCGCACGGCGATGTTCCATCTCGGCCACCTCGTGGAGGAGGACGATACGGACAAGATGTTCACCAACCCGAACGACCAGCGCACGCAGGACTACATCATGGGTCGCTTCGGCTGATCCGCGGTCAGGCGCCCGATACGAAGACACTGAGGAACTGGATCATGCCATCAACCCATATCACGTCGGCCTTCGACGAGGAGCTGAAATACCTGGCCCGCCGGATCTCCGAGATGGGCGGGCTCGCCGAACAGATGTGCAGCGATGCGGTTCGCGCGCTCGTCAACTCCGACGCGGCGCTGGCCCAGAAGGTGATTTCGGACGACGTGGTGCTCGACCATGCGGAGCGCGAGATCGGCGAGAAGGCGATCCTGACGATCGCCAAGCGCCAGCCCGTCGCGGCAGACCTGCGCGAAATCATCGGCTCTCTGCGCATAGCAGCGGACCTCGAGCGCGTCGGCGACCTCGGCAAGAACACGGCCAAGCGGGTGATCGCGGTCCAGGAAACGGGCATCCCGCGCAACCTGGCGCGCGGGATCGAGCATCTTTCCGACCTCGCGCTGGTGCAGCTCAAGGAAGTCCTCGACGTCTACGTGACGCGCTCGGCCGAGAAGGCCGAAGCGATCCGCGAGCGCGACGAGGAAATCGACGCCATGTACACCTCGCTGTTCCGCGAACTCCTCACCTACATGATGGAGGACCCGCGCAACATAACCAGTTGCACCCATCTGCTGTTCTGCGCCAAGAATATCGAGCGGATCGGCGACCACGCGACCAACATCGCCGAGACGATCTATTACATGGCGACCGGATCGCAGCCGGAGGGTGAGCGCCCCAAGGACGACCGGTCGACCACGCTCAGCACCGTGCTGGGCGAGGAGTAGGATCGCGGGGCCGACCATGCACGCAAAGATTACCGTCGTTGAGGACGAGGAAGCCCTCAGCGTGCTTCTTCGCTACAATCTCGAGGCCGAAGGCTACGAGGTGGAGACCATCGTGAAGGGCGACGAGGCCGAGCTGCGCCTCCAGGAGCGGGTTCCGGACCTCCTCATCCTCGACTGGATGCTTCCCGGTGTCTCCGGCATCGAGCTCTGCCGTCGCCTTCGCCAGCGGCGGGAAACGGAGCGCCTGCCGATCATCATGCTGACGGCGCGGGGCGAGGAGAGCGAACGCGTGCGCGGGCTCGCCACGGGCGCCGACGACTATGTCGTCAAGCCCTTCTCGACGCCCGAGCTGATGGCCCGCGTCAGGGCCATGCTCCGCCGCGCCAAGCCCGAGGTGCTGTCGACGGTTCTGCGCTGCGGCGATATCGAGCTCGACCGGGAAACCCACCGCGTCCATAGGAAGAGCCGCGAGGTCCGGCTGGGGCCGACGGAGTTCCGCCTGCTGGAATTCCTGATGTCGGCGCCGGGACGCGTCTATTCGCGCGCACAATTGCTCGACGGTGTCTGGGGCCACGACATCTACGTCGACGAGCGCACGGTGGACGTCCATGTCGGGCGCCTGCGCAAGGCCCTCAACTTCTCCAACATGCCGGATGTCATCCGCACGGTCCGCGGCGCCGGCTATTCGCTGGAAAGCTAGGCGCCGGCTCACCGCGCGGTGCGGGCTGGAATAAGGAAGGCAGTCGGCATCATGCCGGCTGCCTTTTCCGTTTCGGCGTGCCGGCGGAGGGCCGCGGGTAGGGGATCTATGGAAGGGATCTACGGAAAGGAAAGAGCCGCGACCGTCTCCTGCGCGGCTCTGGACTGCGTCGCCCTGGGCGGCTTCCGGTCTCTACCGCTCCCGACCCATCAGCCGCGAACGCAGGGCGTTCGAGATCCCGTCGAAGAGGAAGACGACGATGAGGATGAGGAGCACCATGTAGGCGACGTTCTCCCAGTCGGAATTGGTGCGCATCGCCTCCCACAGCTTCAGGCCGATGCCGCCGGCGCCGACTGCGCCGATGATGGTGGCCGAGCGGGTGTTCGATTCCCAGAAGTAGAGCGCCTGGGAGGCGAAGACGGGCATGACCTGCGGCAGCACGCCGAAGCGCTGGACCGCGAGCGGCGGCGCGCCGACCGAGCGGACGCCCTCCCGCTGCCGGTCGTCGATGTTCTCCAGCGCCTCGGCATAGAGCTTGCCGAGCGTCCCCGTGTCGGTGAAGAAGATGGCGGATATGCCGGCGAGGGGCCCCGGGCCGAAGGCGCGAGTGAAGAACAGCGCCCAGATCAGCATGTCGACGGAGCGCAGGAAGTCGAACAGCCGCTTGGCGATCTGGTTGACCGGCCGGTTGTGGACGATGTTGCGCGCCGCGATGAAGGAGAGCGGGAAGGCCACGATCATCGCGAAGAGCGTGCCGATGAAGGCCATGACGATCGTCTGCAGAAGCTTGGTCCAGACGTCGAGATGCTGCCAGGACGGATTGTAGAGGATGTCGTTCCAGGCGAGTGAGAGGTTGCTGCGGGCGGGATCGATCCGTTCGCCGCCGAAGATCAGCCCGACGACTTCGCCCGCCGACTTCCCGAAGAAGGCGGAATTCGTGTCGAAGAGGAAGTTCTCCCAGCCGAGGAAGCGCTTGCGGATCCGCACCCGGTCGTCGCTGATGTCGGCCCATCCGGAGAAGCCGAAATAGGCGGTTACCCGCCCGCCGGCCGAGCGCTGCTCGACCCATTCCGGCAAGGGCTCGTGGGCGATCACGTCCTCCGCGTCGCGATCGAGAAGCAGCGTCACCGTCTCCTCGCCGCGCGTGAGGACGACCCGGTCCGGCCGGACGTCGATCGTGCGGGACGGCCCCATCAGTACCAGGGCCTCGGTCACGACTTCCTCGGTGCGGGTCTCGGCGACCGGGACCGGTAGCGACAACTGCCGGGGGGAGGGCGCGGGCGCCATGAAGCTGAAGCTCGACGACGGCTGCGGGGCGGCAGCCGGTGCGGTGGCCGCCGGGACCTCGATCCTGCGCGTCACCGTTTCGCGGCGTGCCTCGAGCCAGTCGGGATTGGGGTTCGGGCCGATCGGGTCGAAGCGCGGATAGGTGATCCGCATCGCGCCGTCCGGGGCGATGTCGATGTCGGGGCGGATTTCGTAGGAGACCCAGTCGGCGAGGTAGTTGCCCGCGAGCCCCCAGTTGGCGGCGGAGACGACCTTGCCGACGGCGAAGAACCACCAGGCGAAGACGAAATAGGCGAGGGCTGCCGTGGCGATGATGGGGACGCGATACCGCTGCCAGGCGGAGCGGTGGAGGAGTTCCGGGTAGCGGGACGCCAGGGCGTCCATTTCGGCCGCGTTGAGAATGGTCATGCCAGCCCTCGTTCAGATTGCGTGGAAGGCCTGGTCGCCGACGAGCCTGCGGCGCAGCCATGCGGAAAACTGGTCGACGGCGACGATCGTCAAAAGCAGCAGGAGGACGATCGCCAGCGTCTTGGCCTCGTGGCCCTGCCCGATGGAGAGGCGCAGCAGTTCGCCGATGCCGCCGCCGCCGACGGCGCCGATGATCGTGGAGGCCCGCACGTTGATCTCCAGCCGCAGCAGGAAGTAGCTCATGAAGTTCGGCATGACCTGTGGCACCATCCCGAACCAGGATCGTTCCAGCCAGTTCGCGCCGACCGCCTTCAGGCCCTCGTCGGGCTTCATGTCGGCATTCTCGATCACCTCGAAGAACAGCTTGCCGAGCGCCCCCACCGTGTGGATCGAGACGGCGATCAGCGCCGGGATCGGCCCGATCGAGAAGATGGCCAGGAAAAAGCCGGCGATCACCACTTCCGGAAAGGCCCGGAGCAGTTCCATCAGCCGGCGGACCGGCCCGCGTATCCAGGGGCTGGGGGTCATGTTCTTTGCCGCGAGGAAGGAGAGGATGAAGCCGAAGATCAGTCCGATGCCCGTCGCGGCGACCGCGATGTTGAGCGTCACCAGCATCTGGTGGACATATTCGGGCAGGTAGAGGCTCTCCGTCAGGTAGAGCCGCCCCTCCGGATAATTGTATTTCAGGCTGCCGTCGTCGTAGGGGGAGGGCAGGTCGAACAGGGCCCGCCACACTTCCATGCCGTCCCTCGGGATCAGCTGGCCGACGAAGTCGAAGAAATAGGGAAGCCTGTCGAAGAACTTGCCGGCATTGCTGTCGTTGGCGAACCAGAGCGAGCCCGAGACCACCATCAGCAGGAGTGCGGAGCACAGGATCGTGTAGAAGCGCCGCTCGCGCGCGAGCTGCTGCCAGTGACGTTCGACGAGCGCGCCGCTTTCGCCGAGCGTCGGTTTCATGACGGAAGTCGGCATGGCGCCATCCCGGATCAGCTGTTGCGAGGAAGGGCCGCCGCGACCATTCCGCGGCGGCCTCGACAGGGGGGCGATCAGCCGCCGATCGTTGCCCTGCGGGCGTCGATGATCGGCTTGTAGAAGTTGACGTCGACTTCGGCGAAGCCGGTGAAGTCACCGCCCTGGATGGCGGAGAAGCAGGCCGCGTCGGTCTTCGGCAGGGCCAGCATGAATTCCTTGAACTTCGCCTTCATGTCGTCGTTCATCGAGGAACGGACGACGATCGGCCCGTTCGGGATCAGCGGCGATTTCCACAGCTCGACGAGGTCGTCCATGTTGAGGATGCCCTTGTCGACCATCTTGCGCAGGTTGCCCGACGTGTAGCCGTCCTTGAACTCGCCGACGCCGGAGCCGAAGGTGGTGCCGGCATCGAACGTGCCCTTGAGGACTTCCAGCACGAGGTTTTCGTGGCCGCCGCCGAAGCCGGTCTCGGCCACGACTTCCTTGACGGGCTTGCCGCCGAGGGCTTCAGGCAGGGTGACGGTCGGGATCAGGTAGCCCGAGGTCGAGTCGGGATCGGCAAAGCCGAGCTTCTTGCCCTTGATGTCCTCGACCCTGGTCATGCCGGAATCCTTCCGCGCGACCATGATCGTGTGATAGCCCATGGAGCCGTCCGTCTGGACCGTGGTCAGGATGGGCTCCACCGCGTCCGGGTTCTCCAGGTAGACCTTCGCATAGCCGGAGGCGCCCAGTTCCGCGTAATCCAGCGTGCCGCCGAGCAGGCCCTGGATCGTGCCGTCATAGTCGGCGGCCGGGAAGAGCGAGACCTTCTCGACGCCGAGGACGGCCGGCAGCTGGTCGATCATGCACTGGTAGTTGCGCAGGCGGTCGGCTTCGTTTTCGCCGCCGATGATGCCGATCCGGAATTCCTTCAGGTCTTCGGCCGCGACATTGCCGGCAAGCGCGGCGAGCGCCGCGGTGGCAAGCAGAAGTTTCTTCAGCATGAGGTCTCTCCTGTTTCGTCCGGCGAACCGGAGCAGCTTTTCTCGGGATGCCCTTGACGCGGGCGTTACGATCGGGGGCGGTTCAGGCGGTGGCCGAGGCCAGCGCGCCAAGGCCACCGGATGGGCGCGCAGCCGCTTCGACGGCCGCGGGAATGTTGATGCTGGTGGAGGTCATCGTCTCGTCGATACCGGCCCCGGCGCGATCGGAACCGTAGATCTCCTGGACCGCGGCGGCCGTCAGTTGGCCCGGCGCGCCGTCGAAGACCACCCGTCCGCCGGCCATGCCGATAATGCGCTCGCAATAGGCGCGCGCCGTGTCGAGCGTATGGAGGTTGGTGACGACCGTGATGCCCTCGCGCTCGTTGATGTCGCGCAGGGCATCCATGACGATCTTCGCGTTGAGGGGATCGAGCGAGGCGATCGGCTCGTCGGCCAGGACGAGGCGGGGCGCCTGCATCAGGGCGCGGGCGATCGCGACGCGCTGCTGCTGGCCACCGGAAAGCGTGCCGGCCGGCTGCAGCGCCGTCTGCTCGATGCCGAGCCGCTCCAGCGCTGCGATCGCCATGATGCGCTCTTCCCGGGTGAAGACGTTGAGGATGCTCTTCACCGTCGACCGGTGATTGAGCCTTCCGAGCAGGACATTGGTGAGGACGTCGAGCCGCGGCACGAGATTGAACTGCTGGAAGATCATCGCGCAGTCGCGCTGCCATCGCCGCAACTCGCTTCCGCGCAGGGCCGAAACTTCGAGATCGCCGAAATGGATGGTGCCGGAGGATGCGTCCGTGAGCCGGTTCATCATACGGAGCAGCGTGGACTTGCCGGCGCCGGAGCGGCCGATGACCCCGACCATCTGGCCCTGCGGGATCTCCAGGGTGACGGCGTCAACCGCGGTGCGGACGCCAAATACCCGCGTGAGGTTCGTCAGTCGCATCCTGTTTCCCCCTATTCCAGCTGAGGGGTCAACTAGGCGCGCTTCATGAAGCCGTCATGTCAGGTTGATGTAGGTTCTGTGAAAGCATGAAAAAATCCCGCCCCCGTCGAGCAGCAGGGGCGGGATCCTTGGCACGGGCCGCGAGGGACCCAGCCGAATAAGAAATCAGAGCTCGGGGCAGCCGCGCTCGTTCGCGAAGACCATCCGCTCGGGGCCGCGACGCGCGAAGCCCTCGACGGTCACCGTCCTGCGGGTAATCCGGGTCACCTCGGCGCGCCGCAACCCGGCATCGCGGGCGATGGAAAGTGCGAGGCGCGGGCTGCACTCGTCGCGGCGGCGATCACGATCCCGGTCGCGATCACGATCGCGGTCCCGGATGACCGGACGGACGCCATCCGGTCCGATGCGCAGTTCCAGATCCTGTGCAGAGGCAACCTGTGCGGTCGTGGCGACGGCACCGAATGTCAGGGCGAGGGCGAGGCCCATGTTGGTCAGGCTTTTCAGCATTTGTTTCTCCGCTGGCGAGTGGCGCCGTTGATGACCCCACAAACGCGATGGTGAAGGATATGTTCCCGGCATTTGCAAGGGCATTCGTAGGGGATGGATCTTTTGTGGGACTGGAAGCCACCGCCCGGGCGGTGGGAAAATGCACTCAGCGGAAACGGGGAGCCCGCGAGGCGTTCATGAGCAGTTCCTGCTCGGAGGCGAAGGGGCCCAGAAGCTTCAGAAGCCGTGTTTCTTCGGTCCGGTCGAGACGATAGCGCTTGGCGAATTCGCTGACGCTCCAGACCTTGCGGAGACCTGTCTGCTCGACCTGCTCCAAATCGATCCGCTCGCTCATCTCAACCCCCGCAACGCGACATTTTGGCAGTAACGCGGAAGGGGCTTTAAGGTTCCGCGGATGATGCAGAAACTGAACGGGCGAGGGTTTTAGCCGTCGTTGGCCGAACTCAGGTTCTGGGGACGGATGCCCTCGTCCGTGCCCCGCTGGCGAAGCCGCACGCCCGGTCCGGCGCCGGGGTTGTCCTCGCCTGCGGCCAGGAAGAGCACGCCCTTTGCCTCGAGCGATAGGCGCAGCCGTTCGCCGACCGCCGGATCGACGGCAGTCGCCGTTTCCGCGTCGCTGATCGCCGAGGCGGAAAGCCCGGTGGCAGCGGCCAGTTCTTCGATGGAGAGGCCCGCAATGGCGCGGCCGGCGCGAAGTTGATTTCCAGTCAGCATGGGAGAAATCTGGCGCGGCAGGCCGTCAAGTCAAGCGGGGAGGCTAGGGGGGACGGGCGAGCGGCTGCGCCGCAGGTGGCGCTGTTCGAGCGCGATGCAGCCCCAGACGATGCCGAGAAGAAGATAGAAGTGCCGCCAGTGATCCGTGTCGATGACATTGCCGATCAGGCAATGCCCGAGGATCAGGACCCAGCCGATCATCAGATAGGGCTGCCAGGGCCGCTCGCGCAGCAGATAGCGGAACCCTGCCGCAAGCGTCCAGCCGATCAGGGTGACATAGGCAACGAAGCCGAGCCATCCGTAGGTCGTCAGAGATTTCAGCCAGATATTGTGTTCGTCCTCGCCGTACATCCGTCCGAGCTCCATCGGTCCGAGCCCCAGCGGACGCTCCATCGCCAGCAGGAAGCCGATCCTGTGGCGCTCGAA
>JAEZHO010000126.1 GCA_023416545.1 Pseudomonadota bacterium | reverse complement strand
CCGAAGATCTTCGAGAAGATGAACGGCGGTCCGGTTCCGGACATCAAGTTCTTCCACGTCGACTGGATCAATGTCGGCTCCAAGCGGGTACAGGCGCTGCGCCACGGCATGGCGGGGGCGCCTGGGCTTGAAATCTGGGGCCCGTATGCAGACCTTGAATATGTCCGCAGCGTGATTCTCCAGTCGGCGCGCGATGCGGGCGTCGATCTTCACCAGGTCGGCAGCCGCGCCTATTCGACGAACACGCTGGAATCCGGCTGGATTCCGTCCCCGCTGCCGGGCATCTATACCGGCGACGGGATGATGAAGGAGTACCGCGACTGGCTCGGCGCCGACAGCTACGAGGCGTCCGGCGCGATCGGCGGCAGCTTCGTCTCCGGCAACATCGAGGACTACTACGTCAATCCGTTCGAGTTGGGCTACGGCTTCTACATCGGCTGGAAATCCGATTTCATCGGCAAGCAGGCACTCGAGAAGATGAAGGACGGCCGGAACCGCAAGAAGGTGACGTTCGAGTGGAATGCCGAGGATGTCGTCAAGGTCATCGCGTCCGCCTTCCGGCCCGGCGAGGACCACTACAAGTGGATCGACTTCCCGCAGCCGAACTATGCCTCCACCAGCGCCGACATGATCATGCATGACGGCAAGATGGCCGGCATGTCGATGTTCAACGGCTACAGCTATAACGAACGCTGCATGCTGTCGCTCGGCGTGGTCGACCCGGAGGTCCAGGAAGGCGACGTGCTGACGCTGGTCTGGGGCGAGCCGAACGGCGGCACCGGCAAGACGTCGACCGAACGCCACAAGCAGGCGGAAATCCGCGTGCGGGTCTCGGCGACGCCCTATGCCCGCGAGGCTCGCGAGAACTATGCCGACAGCTGGCGGACGAAAAAGGCCGGTTGACCCGGGCTGCGGCGGGCGTGCAGAACGCGCCCGCCGCACTGTTTCTGTTGCTTCACGAGGAGCGCCCGTCAAGGCGGGACGTCAGGGTTGGCCATGGGAATGACAAGCTTGCTTCGAAATGACGAGACGACCGGAAGTGCAGCGTCACTGGCATCGATGCTCAGGGACTGTTCCATCGAGGTGATGCCCCGGACGGCGGCCAGGATCGAGGATTTCCGGCGGATCCTTCCGCAGGGGACGCGGGTCTATGTCGCCCATATCCGCGACACTCCCATCGACGACATGGTGGCGACCGCGCGTCGCCTGACGGACGAAGGCTTCCACCCCATGCCGCATCTTCCGGCGCGCATCATCCCGGACCGGCCGACGCTGGAGACGTGGGTGAGGCGATACCGCGAGGAGGCGGGGGTCACGCAGGCACTCCTCCTGGGCGGCGGGGCGTCGACCCCGGCAGGGGAATTCGACAGCTCGATCGCCTTGCTCGAAACGGGTATCTTCGACAAGCTGGGCTTCCGGCGCCTGCACGTGGCGGGCCACCCGGAGGGAAACAAGGATATCGACCGCGACGGCGGGACCACGATCATCGA
The DNA here is from genome assembly GCA_023416545.1 of Pseudomonadota bacterium. Lineage (GTDB taxonomy): Bacteria > Pseudomonadota > Alphaproteobacteria > Rhizobiales > Rhizobiaceae > Neorhizobium. The sequence continues at coordinate 2,172 of JAEZHO010000126.1, read as the reverse complement.
CGAGGCGCTCCGGTGGAAGCAGTCCTTCTCCGAGCGGACCGATGCCGAGATGGCGATCGTCACGCAGTTCGCCTTCGAGGCGGCACCGGTGATCGCCTGGGCGGAGCGGATCGCGGCGGCCGGCATCACCCTGCCGATCCATGTCGGGGTCGCCGGTCCGACGAAGCTGCAGACGCTCATCAAGTATGCGATCGCCTGCGGCGTCGGCGCCTCGCTCGGCGTGCTGCAGAAGCGGGCGCTCGACCTGCGCAAGCTCCTCGTGCCCTATGAGCCGTCGGATTTCCTGGCGGAGATCGCCGCCTACCGCGCGGCGAACCCGGCAAGCCTTATCGAGCGCGTGCATATCTTCCCGCTGGGCGGCATCCAGGCGAGCGCGGACTGGCTGTCGGCCGCAAGCAAGGGCGCCGCGCCCGGGGAGTGAGGCCGCCCGCGTCCGGCTTGCACGATCGGGGCCTCGTGGATAAGAAGGGCTGCCGGGGACGTCCGCGGCATGGATCTACCCGCCATTGGACCCGATCTTTCCCATGCTTCAGTTTCCCTCCACCAGGACCTATGGTGCGTTTCTGTTCGACATGGACGGCACCATCCTCAACTCGCTCGCCGCGGCGGAGCGGGTATGGGGCCGATGGGCCCTCCGGCAGGGGCTCGACCTGCCGAGCTTCCTTCCGACCATGCACGGCAAGCGCGGAATAGACACGATCGCAGGCCTGAACCTTCCGGGCATCGATCCCGTTGCGGAGGCAGCGGAAATCCTGCGCGGCGAGATCGAGGACGTGGAGGGCGTCGTCGCCATCGACGGTGCGGCTGATTTTCTCGCGTCCCTGCCGCCCGATCGATGGGCAATCGTGACATCGGCCCCCGCCGACCTTGCACGGGCGCGCCTTGCCGCCGCCGGCCTGGCGCTACCCCGCATCATGGTGACGGCGGAGGACGTGATCGTCGGCAAGCCCGATCCGGAATGCTACCGGATCGGCGTTGAGCGGCTCGGTGTCGAAGCGGCGGATGCGCTGGTCTTCGAGGACGTGCCGGCCGGCATCGCCGCCGCGGAGGCCGCCGGGACCGACGTCATCGTCATCACCGCAGCCCACCAGCATCCGATCGACACGCGTCATCCCGAGCTGAAGGACTACCGCAACGTGCGTGCGGTCACCGGCGCGGACGGCAGGCTGTCGATCCGGCCGCGATAGGAAGGCAGCACGAGGGACGCTTCCCTGTCGCCTGTCCTCCTTTCGGGATCAGCGGTGGATCGGGTCTTTCCACAGGACCTCTTCCGGCTTCTCGACCGGCTCTATGTCGAGATTGACCACGACGGGTTCCTGACCCGTGCGGACGAGCACGCATTCGAGCGTCTCGTCGCGGCTGGCGTTGATTTCCTGGTGGGGCACATAGGGCGGAACGTAGATGAAATCCCCGGGGCCTGCCTCCGCGACGAATTCCAGATTGTCGCCCCAGCGCATCCGCGCCTTTCCCCGCACCACGTAGATGATGCTTTCCAGGTCTCCGTGGTGGTGCGCGCCGGTCTTGGCATTGGCGTGGATCGTGACGGTGCCGGCCCAGATCTTCTCGGCGCCCGCACGGGCATGATTGATCGCCGTCGCCCTGTTCATGCCGGGTGTCTGGGCGGTGTTCGGATCGAGTGAGTCTCCGGGGATGACCTTCACGCCGTTCTCGCGCCAGTTCCTTTCGGGATCTGAATGGTCGTGGGGGTGGTCGGCCATGCGGAACCTCGTGTGGTTGGCGGGGCTCACCGGCTCCTTCGAGCGGTGGGTCCGCGAGCCCCTGACCGGTGTCTCTCCGGCTGGCTGGAGCTAACTTCGCTTTGCACCAATGTTCAATATCGGCGCCCGGAAAGGCAAGCCCTTGGTGAAGGACCGGTTCATGAGTCGCTTCGACGGGGGGGCGCCTGTCCCGATGCGATACTTGCGGCTGCCCTACGCCGGGGCGTTTTCCCCGATGATCGGACATCTGGTGTTCCCGCGGGCTTTACTTCTCCCCATGGTTCGTCATGAATGCCGGCACGCAAAAGGAACGGATAGCCGGATGACTGTCGAGAAGGACCTGGAAAAGATACTGGAACAGGAGCGGGCGCTGCGTTTCGCGTATTTCGACGCCGAGACGGCGTGGAGGCTCGGCTCCCTGTTGCGGGAGATGGCGCTGGAGCGCAGGGCGGGC
>JAEZHO010000113.1 GCA_023416545.1 Pseudomonadota bacterium | reverse complement strand
TCGGCACTTCCTTGGGCTCGTCGTGCAACGTCAGCCCGATGCCGTGGCTGGAAAGGTTCTGGATCAGCGTATAGCGGTTCTTCTTCGCGAACGCCCCGATGGCATTGCCGATGCCGGCGAGCGGCCGACCGGTCTTCACCTGCTGCAGCCCCGTCCAGAGCGCCCGACGCCCGTCGCGGCAGAGCTTCTCCACCTGCCGCGTCACCGGCGGCACTGCATAGGAGGCGCCGGCATCGCCGAAGAAGCCGTCCTTGACGGCGGAGACGTCGATATTGACGAGGTCGCCGGCGGCGATCACCCGGGCGCCGGGAATGCCGTGCGCCACTTCCTCGTTGACGCTGATGCAGGTGGCGCCGGGAAACTGGTAGCAGAATTCCGGCGCCGACTGCGCGCCGTTTTCCTCCAGCACCTTGCGGCCGATGACATCGAGCTCCGCGGTGGTGATGCCGGGTTCGAGAGCCTTCGCCATGGTCTCGATGGCGACCGCGCAGATGCGGCCGACATCCTTGAGCTTGGCAAGCTCGTCTTCAGTGGTAACGATCATTTATCCATCCGGACGTTCAGGCGGCCGGTTTCGCGCCATCCGCCGTGCCGGTCAACGCTTTTCTGACGAGCGGGGCGACTTTCGTGCCGTAGAGTTCGATGCCGCGCATGATCTGGTCATGCGGCATCAGTCCGATCGCCATCTGCAGCAGGAACCGGTCGTTGCCGAACACCTTGTGGGCCGCAACGATCTTCTCCGCCACCAGTTCCGGATCGCCGACGAAGAGATTGCCGGTCAGCCCGCGCGCATGGTCGTAATGCGCCCGGTTGGTGGGGCCCCAGCCGCGCTCGCGGCCGATCCGGTCCATCACCGCCGCCTGCGGGCCGTAGAACTGGTCCGCAGCAAGCTCGGTCGTGTCGGCGACGAAGCCGTGGACGTTGATGCTGGTCTTCAGGGTCGCCGGGTCGTTGCCCGCCCGCCGCGCCGCCTCGCGGTAGAGCTGGAAGAGCGGCGCGAAGCGCGGATATTCGCCGCCGATGATGGCAAGCGCCATCGGCAGGCCGAGCGCCCCGGCCCGGGCGACGGATTCCGGCGTGCCGCCGACGGCGATCCACAGCGGCAGCCTCTCCTGGAGCGGGCGCGGGTAGACGCCGCGGCCGTTGATCGGCGGACGCAGCCGCCCTTCCGCCCAGGTCACCACTTCCTCGTCGCGGATCGCCATCAGGAGATCGAGTTTTTCGGCGAACAGCTGGTCGTAGTCGCCGAGGTCATAGCCGAAGAGCGGGAAGGATTCGATGAAGGAGCCGCGCCCCGCCATGATCTCCGCCCGCCCGTTCGACAGAAGGTCCACCGTCGCGAACTGCTGGAACACCCGGACCGGATCGTCCGAGGAAAGCACCGAGACTGCGCTGGTGAGCCGGATGTTCTTCGTCTTCACGGCTGCCGCCGCCAGCACGGTAGAAGGCGAGGAGACCGCATAGTCCGGACGGTGATGCTCGCCCAGCCCGAAGACGTCGAGCCCCACCTGGTCGGCGAGCTCGATCTCCTCCAGGAGGTTCTTCAGGCGCGCGGCACCTGCCGCCCCTTTGTCGGCGGCAGCGGGGTCGATGTCGGCGAAAGTGTACAGTCCGAGTTCCATGGGCGATGTCCGATCAAAATCCTCGTAACGGACATAGAGATGCCGGGCGAGATCGGCAAATGCCAATCCGTCGAACGATGCGTTCGACGGTCTCGCCGTGGACCCGGCCGAAGTCGAGCGGGCGGCACGGGACAGGGAGGCCGGCACCACGGGAGAAGAAAGAGCGCCGGCAAGATGAATCGGGAAGAGAGGGCCTCGCCCCATCTCCCCGAAAGATCGTCCTTATTAGGACTTGCGGACCTACATCCGCGCAAGCAGTGCAGCCAGTTGGTCGGCGGCCTTGCCCCAGCCTTCGTGGAAGCCCATCTCCTCGTGGGCCTTCTTGTCCTCTTCGGTCCAGTGCAGCGCCTTTGCCGTGTAGCGGGTGCGGCCGCCCGGCAGTTCCTCGAGAAGCACGACGCCCACCATGAACGGCTTGTCCGTCGGCACCCAGCCTTCGGTAAAGGCGTCGGTCATCACGAGCTTCTCGTTCTCGACCAGTTCGAGGTAGACGCCCTGGTTCGGGATCACCTCGCCGTCCGGCCCTTCCATGACGATATTGCAGCGTCCGCCGGCCCGAAGGTCGAGGTCGGCCCCGGTCACCTTCCACGGCTCCGGGCAGAACCACACCTTCAGCAGTTCCGGCGTGGTCCAGGCCTTGTAGATCTTCTCGGGCGGCGCATCGAATTCGCGCACCAGGACCAGTTCGTGGCCGGGTGTCTTCTTGGTCATGTCCATCGTCAATCCCTCACGTCAACCAGATGATGCTCCAAGGACGGTCGAAGGCGGACAATCCCGACATCGGGTGGCGACAAAAAGTCAGGAGGTCGCGGGCTCTTCGCAGAGCTTGTCCAGTTCCTGGCGCACATGCGCCGCCTCGGCCGGCGAATGGGCAAGCGCGATCGCCCGTCCGAAGGCCTCGCGCGCCTCGCCGGTGCGGCCGGTCTGCGCCAGCAACGCACCGCGCACGCCGTGAAGGTAGAAATAGCCGTCGAGCACGTCCGCCAGCGGCTCTAGCATGGCCAGCGCCTCCGCCGGCCCGCGAACCTTCGAGAAGGCGACGACCCGGTTGAGCGACACGACCGGCGACGGGTTTAGCTTTTCCAGAAGCTGGTAGAGGAGCTCGATCTCCCGCCAGTCGGTGTCCTCGGCGCGTTCGGCACGCGCATGCATGGCCGCAATCGCCGCCTGCACCTGGTAGGGTCCCGGCTTGCGGTGGCGGATCGCCTTGTCGAGGATGGCGAGCGCCTCCTCGATCTGCTGGCGGTCCCAGAGCGACCGGTCCTGGTCCTCCAGCAGGATCACCTGCCCCTCGCCGTCGTGGCGGGCGCCCCGCCGCGAATGCTGCAGCAGCATCAGCGCCGTCAGGCCCATGATCTCCGGCTCGGCCGGGAAGATGCGCAGCAGCAGCCGCGACAGCCGGATCGCCTCCTCGCAGAGCGAGGCAACGTCCGGATTGCCCGTGCCGGCCGAATAGCCCTCGTTGAAGACGAGGTAGATCATTGCCATGACCGGGGTCAGCCGCTCGGCACGCTCGGCCGCGTTCGGCGCCTCGAACGGCAGCCCGGCCTTCGCCACCCGCGCCTTCGCCCGGGTGATCCGCTGTTCCATGGCGCTTTCGGAAACCAGGAAGGCGCGCGCGATCCGCATCACGCTGATGCCCGAGACGATCCTCAGCGCCAGCGCGATCTGCTGCGTCGCCGGCAGGTCCGGATGACAGCAGATGAACATCAGCCGCAGGATGTCGTCGCGGTAGTGCGAACTGTCGAGCCGCTCGGCCATGTCGGCCTCGGCGTCGGACAGGTCCGAGAGCACCTTCTCGTCCGGAAGCTCGGTGGTGCGGGCCGCCTTGCGGATCTGGTCGACGCCGCTGTTCCTGCCGACGAAGATCAGCCATGCGGTCGGATCGCGCGGCGGCCCCTTGTCCGGCCAGGTGCGGATCGCCCTCAGGCAGGCCTCCTGGAACGCCTCTTCCGCCGTGTCGAGGTCACGGAAGTAGCGCAGGAGCGCGCCCATGGCCTGCGGCCGGGCCGCCGTCAGCGCAAGGTCGATCCAGGCGAGGTCCTTCATCCGGGCGAACTCCCGGGCTCGAAGACGTAGAATGGGCGGATCTCATAGGAGGTCGAGCCGGGATTGGCGGCGGAAAGCGCCTTGGCGAAGGCGATCGCCTCGTCGAGGCCTTCGACGTCCACCGTGTAGAAGCCGAGGAGCACTTCCTTGGTTTCCGCGAACGGTCCGTCGACGACCAGCGGCCCCTCCCGGCCCTTGCGGACGGTGGTCGCCGCCGTGGTCGGCATCAGCCGCCCGGTCGGGCCGAGCTTGCCGGCAAGCGCCAGCGGTTCCTGGACGGCCTTGAGCCGGCCCATCACGGCCGCCTCCTCCTCCTTCGACCAGGCAAAAACCGTCTCCTCGTCCGCATAGCAGAGGATCGCATACAGCATCGCTTTCTCCTTCTCCCTGTAAAGACGAAGAACTAGCGCCGCCGCCGACAAAACGCATCGGAAACCTGGCGGAAATCTCAGGGAAAGTTTGGGAAAACCTTGAGGAAACCCGCGAAACGCTTGAATATACACCGTCCGGCGCGATCTTTCCGGCACACTATAGTTTCCCGCATCAGAAAAAAACGAGGACTCCATGGCCGATCTCTCCTCCTTCCCGGTCACGCGCCGCTGGCCGCCGCAGAACCCCGACATCCTGCAGCTCTATTCGGCGCCGACGCCGAACGGGGTGAAGGTGTCGATCATGCTGGAGGAGACGGGCCTCGCCTACGAGCCGCATTACATCGACATCGGCAAGGACGAGAGCTGGGAGCCCGAATATCTGTCGCTCAACCCGAACGGCAAGATACCCGCCATCATCGATCCGGACGGACCGGGCGGAGAGCCCCTGGCGCTTTTCGAGAGCGGCGCAATCCTGGTCTATCTCGCCGAGAAGACCGGCCGTTTCCTGCCCGCCGACGCCGCCGGGCGCTACGAGACGATCCAGTGGGTCATGTGGCAGATGGGGGGCATGGGCCCGATGTTCGGCCAGCTCGGCTTCTTCCACAAGTTTGCCGGCCGGGAATACGAGGACAAGCGCCCGCGCGACCGCTACGTCAAGGAAAGCAGCCGCCTCATCCGCGTCCTCGAAACGCGGCTCGAGGGCCGCAACTGGGTGATGGGCGAGGACTATACGATCGCCGACATCGCCATGATCGGCTGGGTCCGCAACCTGATCGGCTTCTACGGCGCCGGCGACCTGGTGAACTACGGCGAACTGAAGCACGTCCCGCGCTGGCTGGAGCGCGCCCTCGCCCGCCCCGCCGTCGCCCGCGGCCTGACCATTCCCGCCAAGCCCTGAACGGCACCCCCGACCAACGGCATCCTGCAGGCGGGCCGGAATTTTTCCGCCCGCCTGTCTGCCCGGCCCTGCCGCGCCCGTCCTTGAGACATTCCCGCCGAGGCGGGCGTCAAACAGGAGGAGCAAGGCCATGGATACGACCGTCGAGGAGAATGGCGCACGGCAGGAAGCCGCACCGGTCAGGGGCGGCATCGTCCCCTATCTGCAGGTGGACGGGGCGATGAAGGCGGCGGAATTCTACGGGCTTGCGCTGGGCGCCGAGCTTGCGGCCGCCCACCCGCCGGACGATCAGGGCCGGACCATGCATGTCCACCTCTACATCAACGGCGGCTCGCTGATGCTGTCGGACGCCTATCCCGACTACGGCTATCCGCACGAAAAGCCGCAGGCTTTCACCGTCACTCTGCCGGTCGAGGGGATCGACGCCTGGTGGAAACGCGCCGTCGACGCCGGCATGGAGGTGGTGACCGAGCTTCAGGTGATGTTCTGGGGCGATCGCTACGGACAGTTGCGTGATCCCTTCGGCGTCCTGTGGGCGATGAACGAGCCCGTCCGCTAGGTTTCTCACCCCGCAAATTCCGGGCCGAAGGCAGTATCCCGGCCCGGTCGACCGCCCTCCTCACCCGTTTGTGAGCGGCGGATGCGGCATTTTGGACCGCGTTTTAACTTCCCGGTAACCCTCCCCGCCTGTATTAGACCCGCATCAGAGACGGCCCGGCGATCACATGCGGGCCGAAATCCACGCACAGAAACAGATGGAGGCAAGATGTTCACCCGGACGTGCTGCTTTGCTCTTTCGCTCATGCTGGGATCGGCCGCGGTCGCCAGCGCACAGCCCACCAGGATCAAGCAGTTCGATGCCTGGGGCGTCTATTCCTACACCGAGAACGGCCAGAAGAACTGCTACGCGCTCTCCGTCCCGGTGACGGCGCAGCCCGGCAACGTCAACCACGGCGACAATTTCGTGCTGGTGGCGCCGCAGGGCTCGACCTACGCCCCGCAGGCGATCATGGGCTATGACCTCAACCCCGCCTCCGAGGTGCGGGTCAGGGTGGATGACAAGAGCTTCACCATGGCGCCGAAGGACAACGCCGCCTGGGTGAAGAACCAGTCGCGCGAGCCCGAGATGGTCGACGCCATGCGCGCCGGCCGCGAACTGGTGGTCGAGGCGACCTCGCGGCGCGGCACCAATACCAGCTATGCCTATTCCCTGAAGGGCGTCACCGCGGCGCTGAACGAAGTGCGCAAATGCAACTGACGGTGCCGACACCCGCGCCGGGAGCGATTTCCCGCGCATGAATGACATGACCCTTGCCCGGCGCTGCAGAGCCGGCCTCCTCGCCGTCGTCGCCGTGCTTGCCGGCCTCGCCTTGCCCGCGCCGGCCATCGCCGCCGACGAGGAGGAGGGTTCGGGCTTCCGCAACGGCCGCGAGACCGGCCTCTCCGTCCCGCGCTTCGTGTCCCTCAAGGCGTCGCAGGCGCGCATGCGCATCGGCCCCTCGACCGACTACGCCACCAAGTGGATCTATACCCAGCGGGGCCTGCCGCTCGAAATCACCGAGGAATACGGCAACTGGCGCCGCGTCCGCGACTACGAGGGCGTCAGCGGCTGGATGTCCGGCGCACTGCTTTCCGGCGACCGGACGGCGATCGTCGGCCCGTGGCTCGACGAGCCGATCCCGCTCCGGCGCGCGCCGTCCGCCGGCAGCGGCGTCACCGCGCAGCTGTCGCCGAAGGTGCTGATGGAGATCCGCGGCTGCGATGGCCGCTGGTGCGAGGCAAGGCTGCCGGCCAACGGCCTCGACGGCTATGTCGAGCAGTCGTCACTCTGGGGCGTCTATCCGGGCGAAAGGTTCGACTGACCGGGCGCGCCCGGAGCTTCCCCCGTCCGCGCCCTCTCCGTCAGCCGGCCGTCAGCGTCCGCCGGACGGCATCCTTCCAGCCACGGATCTTCCCGGCCCTGACCTCCTCGTCCATCTTCGGCTCGAAGCGGCGCTCGCGGGCCCAGCGGTGGGCGAATTCGTCCTGCCCCGGCCAGACGCCCGCCCTCGAACCGGCAAGCCAGGCCGCCCCCAGAGCCGTCGTCTCCAGGATCGTCGGCCGGTCGACGGGAGCGTCGAGAAGGTCGGCGAGCCTCTGCATCGTCCAGTCCGAGGCCACCATGCCGCCGTCGACGCGCAGCACCGTCTGCCGCCCGTTCTTCTGCCAGTCCTTGTGCATGGCGTCGAGCAGGTCGCGTGTCTGGTAGCAGACCGCCTCCAGCGCCGCGCGCGACAGTTCCGCCGGGCCGGTATTCCGCGTCAGCCCGAAGAGCGCCCCGCGCGCCTCCGGATCCCAGTGCGGCGCGCCGAGCCCGGTAAAGGCCGGGACGAGATAGACCCCCTGCTCCGGATCGGCGCTGTCGGCGAGCTGCCCCGTCTGCTCGGCCCGTCGGATGATGCCGAGCCCGTCGCGCAGCCATTGCACGGCCGCTCCCGCGATGAAGATCGAGCCTTCCAGCGCATAGGTCGTGCGCCCGTCGAGACGGTAGGCGATGGTGGTCAGCAGGCGGTTCTTCGACGGCACCATTTCCGCGCCGGTGTTCAGCACCGCAAAGCAGCCGGTGCCGTAGGTCGACTTGATCATGCCGGGCTCGAAACAGGCCTGACCGATCGTCGCCGCCTGCTGGTCGCCGGCCACGCCGAGGATCGGGATCGCCGCGCCGAACAGCCGTTCGTCGGTCACCCCGAAATCATCAGCGCAGTCCTTCACTTCCGGCAACATCGCCGCGGGAATGCCGAGGATATCGAGGAGCTCGGCGTCCCAGCGGTTCTCGGCGATGTTGAAGAGGAGCGTGCGCGAGGCATTGGTGGCGTCGGTGACGAAGCTCGTCCCGCCCGTCAGCCGCCAGACGAGATAGGTGTCGATCGTCCCGAAGCAGAGGTCGCCGTTTTCCGCCCGGGCCCGCGCCCCCTCGACATTCGAGAGAAGCCAGGAAACCTTGGTGCCGGAAAAATAGGGATCGAGGAGCAGGCCGGTCTTTTCCGTGAAGAGCGGCTCCAGCCCCTCGGCCTCCATCCTGTCGCACTCGGCCGCGGTGCGCCTGTCCTGCCAGACGATGGCGTTGTAGATCGGCTGGCCGGTCTCCCTTTCCCAGACGACCGCCGTCTCGCGCTGGTTGGTGATGCCGATCGCGGCAATGTCGGAGGCGCGGATGCCCGCCTTGCGGATCGCCTGGCGGATGGTCAGCACGACGGAACTCCAGATTTCCTCCGGGTCGTGCTCCACCCAGCCGGATTTCGGGAAGATCTGCGTGAACTCCTTCTGCCCGACGCCGGCGACCTGCATGTTTCCGTCGAAGACGATCGCGCGCGTCGATGTCGTCCCCTGGTCGATCGCCAGCACATATCCCGCCATCGGTTCCCCCCTCGGCTCCTCGCATCCTTTGGTGACGGTTTGAGCAGATGCAAGAAAGGCCTGTCAACCGCCGGCGGATCTTGCGCCTCAATCGCGCCAGAAGGTCGGCATCAGCAGGACCAGCACCGTCAGCACTTCCAGGCGGCCGAGCAGCATGAGCGCCGCCATCACGTAGAGGGCCGGGTCGTTGATGGTCGAGAAGTTGCCCGCCGGGCCGATGATCGTACCGAGCCCGGGCCCGACATTGGAGAGCGAGGTGATCGATCCCGACATCGCCGTCATCAGGTCGTAGCCGAGCGCCGAAAGGGCGAGGCTGCCGAAGACCCAAAGCGCCAGGTAGAGGGCGATGAACAGGAATATCCCCCGCTGCACGTCCGGCTCGACCGTCTGCCGGCCGTAGCGGACGGAGGCGATGGAACTCGGATAGACGAGGCGTTGCAGCCCCGCCCTGACGACGCCGTAGAGGACGACGAAGCGGTAGGCCTTGATGCCACCCGCCGTCGATCCCGTGCAGCCGCCCATGAAGGTGGCGAAGAAGGCCATGACGATCGCGAAGGGTCCCCACAGCGTATAGTCCTGGCTCGCAAAGCCGGTGGTCGAGAGGAGCGAGCTGATGTTGAAGAAGGAATGCGTCAGCGCCATGCCGAGCGTCACGTCGCTCGTCATGTGGTGATAGATGCCGACCGCCGCCGACATCGCCACGAGATAGCCGAGGAAGGCGAGGATCTGCGGGTCGCGCAGCACCGAGATCCGCTTGCGGACCGCAAGCAGGATCATCACCGAAAACGGCAGGCTGCTGATCGTCATGAAGAAGGTCCCGACCCACAGGACGGACACGCCCTCGAAATGGCCGAAGGAGGCGTCGTGGGTGGAATAGCCGCCGGTCGCGATCGTCGAGAAGGCGTGGTTGACGGCGTCGAAGAGGCTCATCCCGGCCCAGGCATAGGCGATCGTGCAGGCGAGCGTGATGCCGATATAGATCGCCATCAGCGCGCGCGTGAAGCTCGCAAGCCGCGAGAACGGCTTTTCCGACGTGTCGGAGGATTCCAGCTTGAAGAAGGACAGCCCGCCGACTCGCAGGTCCGGCAGGACGAAGAGCCCGAGCCCGACGATGCCGATGCCCCCCAGCCAGACGATCAGCGAACGCCAGAGGAGCAGGCCGGGCGGCAGGTTGTCGAGGCCGACGAACACCGTTCCGCCCGTGGTGGTGATGCCGGAGACCGATTCGAACACCGACTGCGCCAGAGTCAGTTGGTGGTTGGACAGGTAGAACGGGATCGCCCCGACGATGGTGAAGACGATCCACATCACATTGACGAGGAGGAAGCCGAAGCGGCGGGTGAAGACCGGCGGCGGACCGTTGGTGGCGACGGCGGCAAGCGTGAAGAAGCCGCCGCAGATCAGCCCGGAAACCGCAAAGACCTGCCAGTCGGGATGGCCGACATAGAGATCCGCCATCGCCGGCACGAACATGGCGGCGGAGACGTAGAGGCCGCAGAGCGCGGCGATATTGAGGACAGAACGAAAAAGGGTCGCGTTCAAGTTCAGGCCATTCGATCTGCGCCACAAGGCCGTGAAGGGAAGAATTCCCCAAGACCCTCCCGGCCGCTCTAGCACGAGTCCGGGTGGCTCCGACAGCGGGTAAGTTGCGGGAGGGTCCCAGCCTGAAACAATGCCGGGAACGGGCCCGGGAACAATCCGGGCGCCTGCTGCGGGAACAAAATCGGGGCTCAGCCGTAAAGGAGGTGTCCGACCCATTCTCACCAAGGCGCCGAGATGACCACGACCTACACGACCACCACCACCACGGGGAGGGCCGGGTTTCCGCTGCGGACCTTCTTCGTGCCCTTCCCCTTCGTCTGCTTCACGCTGGCGCTGGTGACCGACATCGCCTACTGGCGGACGTCGTTCCTGATGTGGAGCCATTTTTCCTCCTGGCTGATCTTCGCCGGCCTCGTCTTCGGGGCGATCGGCCTCGTCGCCGGCCTGATCGACATGCTGCGCCGGTCGACCCGCATCTGGGGTCCCGGCTGGGCGGCGGCGATCGCCTACATCCTCATGCTCGCGGTCGCGATCCTCAACAGCTTCGTCCATGCCGCCGACGGCTGGACGGCCGTCGTGCCGAACGGCCTCATCCTGTCCGCGGTGACCGTGGTGCTCGCCGTGGTGACCGTCCTGCTTGCGGCCCGCCGCCGGTCCCGCGTGATCTGGAGTATCGAACGATGATCCGCCCTGCCCGACTTTCCATCCTCGCCGGCGTCTCGGCCCTTGCACTCGCCCTTGCAGGCTGCAGCGACGACGGCGGCAATTTCGACGTCACCCAGCAGATCGGTCCCGATCCGGTCCTGCCGGAGCCGGTGACGGAACTGCTGCCCGACCTCAAGGTCGCCGAAGTGGTCGGCTGGCAGGAGGGCGAGACGCCCACCGTGCCGGAAGGCCTGACCATCTCGGCCTATGCCACAGACCTCGCCAATCCGCGCACCGTCCACACCCTGCCGAACGGCGACGTGCTGGTTGTGCAGGGCAAGGCGCCTGCGGGCAAGCCCACCGAACGTCCGAAGGATTTCGTGCGAGACTTCATCATGTCGATGGCGCGCGGCGGAGGCGGCGGCGCCCAGAAGGAGAGCAACCTCGTCACCCTGCTGCGCGACACGAACCGCGATGGCGAGGTGGACGAGCGCCATGATCTCCTGACCAAGCTCAACTCGCCCTTCGGCATTGCCTGGGCCGACGACACGCTCTATGTCGCCGCCGCCGACGCCATCCTCGCCTACCCCTACCGGCTCGGCGAGACGGTCATCAGCGCCGAACCGGAAGTGCTGGCGCCGCTCCCCGGCGGCCCGATCAACCACCACTGGACGAAGGACCTGGCGCTCAGCCCCGACGGGCGCTTCCTCTACGCCTCCGTCGGCTCCAACTCCAATGCCGGCGAACGGGGGCTGGAAGCCGAGAAGGGCCGCGCGGCGATCTGGCAGGTCGATCGCGAGACCGGCGCCGCACGCGTCTTCGCCTCGGGCCTGCGCAACCCGAACGGACTGACCTTCCACCCCGAGACGGGCGAACTCTGGGCCGTCATCAACGAGCGCGACGAACTCGGCCCGAACCTCGTGCCGGACTACATGACTTCCGTGCAGGAGAACGGCTTCTACGGCTGGCCGTGGAGCTATTTCGGCAACCATGTCGATGAGCGCGTCCACCCGCCGCGGCCTGACCTCGTCGAGAAGGCGATCAAGCCGGACTATGCGCTGTCGAGCCACGTCGCGGCGCTGGGGCTCACCTTCTCCAACGGATCGGCCATGCCCGAACCCTATGCCAACGGCGCCTTCATCGGCGAGCACGGCAGCTGGAACCGCAATGCCTTCAACGGCTACAAGGTCGTCTACGTGCCCTTCCAGAACGGCAAGCCCTCCGGCATGGCGCAGGACGTGGTGACCGGCTTCCTCGACGGCGACAATGCCCGCGGCCGCCCCGTCGGCGTCGGCATCGACGGCACCGGCGCGCTGCTCGTGGCCGACGATTCCGGCAATACCGTCTGGCGCGTGGCGCCGGCGGACGGAAGCACGATCCCGCAGCCGGTCGCGACCGACCAGCCGCTTCAGGGGACGGCGCCTGCCGGGACCGGCACGGCGACGACGCCCTCTCCGACCGCACCCGCAACGACGCCGCCGGCCGGTCCGGGGACGACGCCGCCTGCAACCCCTCCGGCACCGGGCAGCGGGGAAACCTCGCCGCCGCAGACCGAGGTTCCCGCAACCGAACCCGGCGCGGCAGTCCGTCCGGGCGGCTGACGCCCTTCCCTTGGCCGCTTTCCCCGGCGGCCACCAGGCCGCTTGCTGCCAATGGACTGGCGGCGAGCGGCATGGCATCGTTCCGGAAAACAGAGCGAGGGACCATGAAAGTTACCGTCTTCAGCACCAAGCCCTATGACCGGCAGTTCCTCGACCGAGGCCTCGCAC